>NZ_JBFRVM010000115.1:0-1762 GCF_041475145.1 Vibrio sp. 10N.222.49.A3 | reverse complement strand
GGGGGGGGGGGTGTTTATAGTTCCGCTTTTTATTAATAATGATTATTGTTTTACGCGGTTTGGTGGTCGATTTGTATCCAAATGGCTATTTTGTTCAATTTAATAGCAAAAAATGTGGTTATAGCGTTGTGTTTCAAAGCTCATTCGATAAGATGAAAATACCTCTAATGACAGAGGTAGGGCAGCAATGGATACGCTGCTTCAAATACTATGGAATGTGACTTAATTATTGGACACATACATGAAATTCAAGATTACATCGCCGATTATTGAACCTACAGAAGGTTCACCACATCACTTAACGCAAACTCACGCTTCTCGTTTTACCTATTTTAAGACAAGCTCCCCTTTGAACACCCTGTTCGACAACGTCTCTGCACGCTTCTTTACTGCTTATCGCTCCTATTGTTATTCGTTTTATAACTTTATTTCTATCTGAACTCCTTTGTCATCCGCTTGATGTACGAAGACTCACACCTATAAAAACTAAACAAATAAGTTAAAAACAATGAATATTAAAATGATGGGTAGCTCCCTAATTATCGCTGGTACCGCTCTCGGTGCTGGTATGCTTGCGATCCCAATGGTATTAGCTCAATTTGGATTGCTTTACGGCACGCTGCTGATGGTTCTGATCTGTTTCGGTACCACTTACGCAGCATTATTACTTCTAGAAGCGACCATCAAAGCCGGTGGCGGTCTAGGGTTGAACTCTATTGCTCGAAAAACTCTGGGCAAACAAGGGCAGTTGATTACCAACGGCCTACTTTACGCGTTATTGATCTGCCTATTGATGGCCTACATTCTGGGTGCGGGTGATTTGCTGAGTAAGTTACTGTCTAACTTCGGTGTAGACATTAGCGCAACGACGAGCCAAATCACGTTTACTTTACTTGCGGGTGCCGTTGTCGCGAGTGGCACAGGAGTGATTGATAAGCTCAACCGCGCATTGTTCTTTGTGATGCTAGCAAGCTTGTTTGCAACTATGGTGTTTTTAGCACCAAGCATGACGCAAGAAAACTTGATGCAGGTAACCAGTCATGACCACGTCGATCTAATCAAAACCAGTGCAATCCTGTTCACAAGCTTTGGCTTTATGGTTGTGATTCCAACCTTGGTTTCTTACAACCACGAAGCGACAGACAAACAGCTGCGTAACATGGTGATCGTCGGTTCTCTGATTCCATTAGTGTGCTACCTGTGCTGGTTGTTTGCTGTGGTTGGTAACTTGAGTGAAGAGCAATTTAGAAGCTTCAAGAACGTATCAGATTTGATGGCGGCGTTTGAGGCTCAGTCTCCTTGGGTGGGCAACGTTCTGTCTACCTTCACTGGCTTGGCGTTGTTGACCTCTTTCTTTGGTGTAGCGATGTCTTTGTTCAACCAGAACAGAGACATGTTTAACCAAAACACAGCGGTCACTTACTGCATTAGTTTCATCTTGCCGCTGGCGGGTTCACTGCTTGCTGCAGATAAGTTCCTACAAGTGTTGAATTATGCAGGCATCATCTTAGTGTTCTTGGCTGTTTTTGTTCCTCTGGTTATGGTTCATAAGCAACGCTTTATGAAAGTAGCGGAAGATAGATACAGCGCTGAAGGTGGCCGACCAATGATGCTTTTCTCATTGTTGTTCGGTTGCTTCTTGCTTATCTCGCAAGTGATTTAGCAAAACAATTTAGTGGTTGAATCAATCAGTCACCAAGCTTTAGCGACAAAAGCTTAAGATACAAAAAAAGGAACGCATCGGCGTTAATGCCGTTCACTT
>NZ_JBFRVM010000114.1:0-75205 GCF_041475145.1 Vibrio sp. 10N.222.49.A3 | reverse complement strand
ATTTCTACTACGTTATCGGCTTCTCATGTAGACTAGCTACACATCAAAGCCTCCGCCTTGTATAAATACCCAGCAACTCGCTGCAAAAACCAGCTCGAAAGATCAACACGCCCTAATTTCTACTCGATTAAGTTAACTAGAGTGAATCGAACCAATGCACGTATTCCCCTAGCCCCCTTCCCTTTTCTCTGCTTATCATTGCCGATAACTTTTTGCTCGATTTCTCAATGCTCAATGTTTGCATCAAAAAGATCACAAGAGTTGGGAATAGTGAACGACAAAATCCGATCTTCTTTTAATTGCATTCGAGTACAACTCTACGAATAAATGAACTGTAACGTCGCTTAGATAGCCTTCACTCATTGTTTTAGTATCTTTGTAGCACGTTATTTCAATATAGACTTAGAACACGATACAGCTAAGTTTAGGCGCTAACATTAGATATAGGGACGACGTTTAGTTGAAGTAAGCTGCCGAATATATAGAACTAACCAAAGCTTAAGTTCAAATAGCAGGCACAAAAAAGCCGAGCACTAAGCTCGGCTTTTAAATTCGCTATTTAAGCTATTCACCTATAAGCACTTGGCTTGTAAGTTTCACTTAAAACTAAAGGTTGATTAACCTTCGTTGCGCTCTGGACGACGACCGCGGTTGCCGCCATTGCCTGCTGCGTTGCCATGGCCACGTTCGCCACGGTGGTTACCACGGTGATCGCCACCACGGTTACGGTCAAAGCGACGTTCGCCATCACGACCACCAGCAGAGTTACCATCACGTGCGCCGTCACGGTTGCCACGGTAGCCACCACGACCGCCATTGCCACCTTCACGGTTACCACCTTCGCGATTACCGCCTTCACGGTTACCACGGTAGCCGCCACCATCACGACCGCCACGACCGCCGCCACGGTTGCCATCACGACCACCGCCGCCACGACGAGGCTCACGGAAGTCGTTGAAATCAACAACTACAGCGCCAGCTTCTTTTTGACGAATGCGAAGTTTGCTTAGCTTACCAGCAGTTTCAGAGTTCATTGCTTTTGGCAGTTGAACGTAAGTAGAACCTTGGTCTAGTTTGATAGCACCGATAGAACCTTTAGTTAGGCCTAGTTCGTTTGCTAGTGCGCCAACGATGTCTTTAACCTGAACGCCTTGCTCACGGCCAACTTGTAGTTGGTACGTATCCCAATCTTGAGTATTGAAGTTACGACCACCACCGTCACGGCCATTGTCACGATCTTCACGACGCTCTTTGCGACGGTTCTTATCACGCTCAATAGCAGCGATCATTGGGTCTTCGCCAACGTAGAATAGAGGGCTCTTACCTTGCTGACGCTTAAGAAGCATTGCAGCTAGAGTAGCAGCATCAACTTCTAGAGACTCTTGTAGTGTAGAGATTAAGCCTGCGAAGTTTTCTAGAGCTTTGCTCTCTTTCTCAGTTTCAAGCTCAGCACCAAGCTTAGCAACACGTGCAGCAGCAACTTCGTCACGTTGTGGAAGTTGGATTTCTTCCATTTGAGACTTAGTTACGCGCTCGATAGTGCGAAGCATACGAATTTGGTTAGTACGAACTAGTAGGATCGCTTTACCTTTACGTCCAGCACGACCAGTACGGCCAATACGGTGGATGTAAGATTCAACATCAAATGGGATGTCGTAGTTGAATACGTGAGTGATACGTGGAACATCAAGACCACGTGCTACAACGTCAGTTGCAACTAGGATATCGATAACACCTTGTTTGATGTGATCAACAGTGCGCTCACGTAGAGACTGAGGAATATCACCGTGCAGTGCAGCAGCTTTGAAGCCACGTACAGATAGCCAATCAGCTAGACGCTCAGTGTCTTGACGAGTACGTACGAATACGATTGACGCGTCAGTTTCTTCAGTTTCAAGAAGACGAGACATTGCTTCGTCTTTTTCTACGCCTTTAACAACCCAGTAGTTCTGCGCTACTTTGTCAACTGTGTGGTTAGTACCAGCAACATCGACTTTAGCCGGGTTACGTAGGTAACGGTCAACAATAGTCTTAACCATTGGAGGCATAGTCGCAGAGAAAAGTACACGTTGTGCAGATTCTGGAGCTTGCTCTAGGATCCAAGTAACGTCATCTACGAAGCCCATTTTTAGCATTTCATCTGCTTCATCAAGAACAAATGTATGTGCTTCATCTAGGTGTAGACGGTCACGAGTTAGTAAGTCTTTAACACGACCTGGAGTACCAACAACAATGTGAGCACCGCGGCTTAGAGCGCGCATTTGGTCAACAATTGAAGCACCACCGTAGATTTCAAGAACTTTAAGACCTTTGATATCACGGCCTAGGTTTTTAATTTCCGCAGCAACTTGAATCGCTAGCTCACGAGTAGGAGCCATGATGATTGCTTGTGGTTTATGTTGGTTCAGGTTGATTTTGTTAAGTAAAGGCAGAGAGAATGCTGCTGTTTTACCAGTACCAGTCTGTGCTTTACCTAGTGCGTCACGGCCTTCAAGAAGAAGAGGAATAGCTGCTGCTTGGATTGGAGTCGGAGAAACGAAACCCATGCTATCAAGAGCTGAAAGAATGTTTTCGTTTAGGGCTAATTCATTAAATTGAATTACAGATTCGGACATTGGGATCCCACTATATATAAGTAAACAAAAGGTCCCGGGAGCTCTATCAATTCCAATACTGATCCAATCAGATACTGATTCCATTCAGAGTTACGAAGCAGTAATAAAACACTTCAAGCCATTAGGGACGTCTAAGGGAGGCGGATTATTCCTTAAATGCATAAAAAAAGCCAGAAAAAATTGAAATACATCACATATTTTTCGGTTTTACATCAACACTGGCTATCATATCGTCAAAACTTGATGAATATCTCGTCACAGCACCAAACTTCTAGCAAATTGACCTAGTTAAATAAGAGGGCAATTAATTTACGCTCACTTCGCCTTTAAGTAGTAATCAAGCCTCGCAATGATTATAGTGTGCTCAATTGTCCTCGATAGATAAAAGTCAAATGTTTCAAGATAATCCTCTACTCGCTCAACTCAAACAGCAAATCCAAGAAACTCTCCCTAAAAAGGAAGGTACGATCAAAGCCACTGAAAAAGGGTTTGGTTTTCTCGAAGTCGATAGCAAAACTAGCTTCTTCATCCCACCGCCGTACATGAAAAAATGTGTGCACGGTGACAAGGTGATTGCCATCATTCGCACTGAGAAAGAGCGCGAAGTTGCAGAGCCAGAGGAGTTGATTGAACAGGGTCTAACTCGTTTTATTGCACGAGTTAAGCTTTTCAAAGGTCGATTGAACGTTGTTCCAGATCACCCGCAACTGAAAAAACTGCAGCTTAAAGCGAAAGCAAAGAAGGGTTTGAACCCTGAAACGCTTAAAGAAGGCGACTGGGTTGTTGCTCATATCGTTCAACACCCGTTAAAAGGTGACAACGGCTTCTTAGCTCAGATCTCTGAGAAAATCACAGACGCTGACGACAAAATCGCGCCTTGGTGGGTAACGCTAGCGCAAAATGACCTACCAAACAGCGAACCTGAAGGCATCGACGACTGGCAGATCAAAGACGACGCTGATCTTGAACGTGTAGACATGACTCACGTCCCTTTTGTGACTATCGATGGCGAAAGCACAAAAGATATGGACGATGCGCTTTACGCTAAGAAGAAAGAGAACGGTGATTTCGAACTGACTATCGCAATTGCTGATCCTACCGCTTACATCTCTCCAGATGATGCAATGGATAAAGTGGCTCGCGAGCGTGGTTTCACTATTTACCTGCCTGGTCGTAACATCCCAATGTTGCCTCGCGATCTAGCTGACAACTTATGTTCACTAATAGAGAACGAAGTTCGCTCGGCACTTTGCTGCACAGTAACGGTATCTAAAGATGGTGTTATCGGTGATGACATTAACTTCTTCGCTGCAAACATCAAATCTCACGCTCGTCTTGCTTACGACCACGTATCAGACTGGCTAGAAACAGGTGCATCCGAGAAATGGCAACCGTCAGAAGAGATTGCTGCAATTGTTTCTGACCTTCACCAATTTGCTCAAGCACGTTCAGCGTGGCGTTCTGCAAATGCGGTTGTGTTCCCAGATCGCCCTGACTACCGCTTTGAGCTTAGCGAAGATAACGATGTTGTTGCTATCCACGCGGACATGCGTCGTAGCGCAAACAAGTTGGTTGAAGAGTCTATGATCAGCGCGAACATCTGTGCCGGTCGAGTATTAAAAGAAAGCTTTAATCAAGGTGTCTTTAACTGTCACTCTGGTTTTAAAGCGGAGAAAGTAGCAGACGTTCTGGAGCTGGTTAACCCAGAAGCTGAAACACCGTTTACAGAAGAGCAGATCGTTTCTCTAGAAGGTTTTGCCACTCTGCGCCGTTGGTTAGGCTCTTTAGACAACAGCTACTACGATAACCGTATTCGTAAATTCCAAGCATACAGCGAGATCAGCAATGAACCTGCGCCGCACTACGCAATGGGATTAGACATTTACGCAACTTGGACTTCTCCAATTCGTAAATACGGTGACATGATTAACCACCGCATGCTTAAAGCACACATCCTAGGTAAAGCGCCAATTCAAACACCAGACGAAACCATTGGTGATGAACTTGCCCTGCACCGCCGTCACCACGGTATGGCTGAACGTAACGTTGGCGATTGGTTGTATGCTCGTACTCTAGCGAACGCTCCAGTTGAAGAAACTCGTTTCCAAGCAGAGATCTTCGACATTAACCGCGCTGGTATGCGTGTACGTCTACTTGACAATGGTGCAGCGGCGTTTATCCCAGGCTCTCTCATTCTTGATAATAAAGAGAGAATTGAGTGCAATGGTGATATGGGTACTGTATCTATTGATAAAGAAATGGTACACAAACTGGGAGACGTTTTAGAAGTAGTTCTCTCCGAAGTTAATCAGGAAAACCGTAACTTAGTAGCAAAGCCGACTCAAGTTTTTGCGGACTTGCCTAGCGAGCCTGAAACGACAAATGAAACCGAAGCCTAATTTCTAATAGGTTTACTTCTAAAGGCGCTAATTATTAGCGCCTTTTTTGTAAATGTCTCATGCTTAAACAATACTAAAAAAAGCAATTAATCTACAACGCCAAAGAAGCTCACTATGCCATCAATCACGGTCACTCAATTCAGAAACTTTATTCCCAGGAAACGCGAACGCTACCCCGCCTCTAAAAACGGTATCTTTATGGTATCGAAAGGAAGCATATCTTTTATGCTGCCTAATGGCACCCAAGCCTCGTTAAAAGCGGGAGATTTCACGCTTTACAATTCTGGTCAGATTAAAGACATCACGGTCGACACTGAAAATGGTGAGTTTAGTGCGATTTGCTTAGATTTTGATTTGGCAATTTTCCAAAAGTTCATAAATCAGTTCAGTGATTTAGAATCCACTCAAACTCCAGATAAGTACATTAAGTTCAATCAAACGGATACCGAAATATGCCAATTGAAAGAGCTCATCATGTCTCTGGCCAATTCATCGACTCAGAATGATTACGCACTCACCCAACTAGGCTTAGGTTTACTGTCTTTAATGGTCGAGCAGTATCCGGAACTATTAGCGATTATTAGCCGAATTTCTAGATTGACGGTGACACAAAAGGTCATCCATTACATTGAACAGAATATAGAAAATAATATCTCACTCGATACCCTAGCCAGCTATATGGGGATGTCACCAGCCACACTTAAACGCCGTTTATCGGCGGAAGACCTTTCGTTTTCAAACCTCTTAAAGATAAAGCGAATCGCCCACGCAGCCACACAACTAAGAACATCGAACAAATCGATTACTCAAATTGCTTATGAATCCGGGTTTAAAAGTGCGGCGCATTTTAGTACCGCCTTTAAAACCTATCACGGTAAAACACCAAAAGATTTCCGGTCTTTGGTTTCACAATCTTATTAATACCAATCGTAGTAAATCACTGATAACTTACTCACTGTGATTGGTATAACTACGCAATCTTATTGGCATAATTTGAAGTGACATCCATCGTTTTTAGTAACATAGATCATTTTAGTGACGCAGATAGGTTGCAATGTGGTGAGTTTAAAAAAGTTGTTCGTTTTAGGTATCAAGCCCCTCGCAAACATCTCAACAGAATAATCACGACCAGAAGTACGATTTAGGGTCTTTTTCTATTTCAGACAAAATAGCATCAAGATCCTTCGATTGAGGTAAGTAAGGATAAGGCCCCCAATTTACTGAATCGGTTTCTACATCACCTTCTAGCGGCACCATTACCAACCAACATGACAGTGACTCATCAAAACTAACGCAGACGATCTCATTTGTGTAATCGCTATGAGATGAGTCGAGCAGATAATGAGCCTGAGAAAACAGCACACCACCCTCACACTCTTCATAAAGGGATTTGCCTAGCTCGACAGGTAAACTGCGATTTCGAGATGTACAGAGCTTTCTCAGCTCCAATTAAAAGACGATTCAGTTCGATATGAATGACGGACATAACACCCCTTGTAACTTCATAGAAACTTCTAAGTAGTGAATTCCTCTACTTAGCTTAGGACTCAACCAACATTTTAGCGAACAAGCGCAAACAAAATACCCGACCTGCTCCCAGAAACGAACCCTGCTTTTGTAAACCCAACTCGCTTTCACTCATCAAGCTAATAGCGACACATTGAGCGGATAGAATTTCACAAAATTGTCATATAACCGACCTATCATAGCCGGCAAATGTTATTAACTAGGAGTTGTTTATGTTACGAGTCGCGCTTGCCTCTCTTTTATCCTTAGCCCTGTCTTCTCATGCTGCTTTTGCACAAGAAACCAATATTTCGGGCTCCACTTCGGTATCGCGTGTGATGGATGTATTGGCTGAGGAGTACAACAAGACTCACCCTGATAACTATATTGCTGTTCAGGGCATCGGTTCTACAGCGGGTATTACCATGGTCAATAAAGGTGTCGCTGATATTGGTATGAGCTCGCGTTACTTAACTGACCGCGAACAGGGTGAAAAATTGAAGGTATTTCCAATTGCCTTTGACGGCCTAGCCGTCGTAACTAACCGTTCAAACGGTGTAAGCAACGTTACACGTGAACAGCTATTCGATATCTACAAAGGAAAAATCACAAACTGGAAAGCCATAGGTGGTGCGGATCAACCTATCGCAGTTGTAACTCGTGAAGCTTCTTCTGGTTCACGTTACAGCTTCGAGAGCTTACTTGGTTTGACAAAAATCATTAACGACCGTCTAGTGTCTGACATCAACCCAAATAACTTAGTTGTAAACAGCAACAGCATGGTAAAAACGATTGTTAACCATAACCCACATGCGATTGGATTCATCTCTGTTGGCTCTATCGACCGTTCGATCAAAGCAATCACATTTGAAGGCGTTGAGCCGACATCTAAGAACATCGCCAACCACAGTTATGAATTGGCTCGCCCATTCTTATTGCTGCACAAAACTGAATCAGTTTCTGACGAGAGCAAAGATTTCATTAAGTTCGTGAAGTCAAAACAAGGGCAAGATCTTATCGAAGAGTACGGCTACACGCGCATCAAGTAACTACAAACGCATTAAATAACTACACGCGTATCAAGTAAGATAACGACTTTTGTGATGTTGTTAGGATGCTGATGATATCGCCTTGATAGACAAAAACAAAAAGAGAGAGCCTTAAGCTCTCTCTTTTTTTGAATCTATAATCTTCGCTAAAAGCAATTCTACTTATAAAAAAGCTCTAGAAGTGAAGTTGAATCACCGAAACAATCACAGCACCAGGACGACGGATGCCTTCGATCTCTATGCGGATTTCGCGTTCAATCTCTAGGCCTTTCTTAATTGGCGTTACTTTTGTTAGCGTACTTTTAGCGCGAACGTTACTGCCCGATTTTACAGGGTATGGGAAACGTACTTGGTTAAGACCAATGTTTACAACCATCTTCGCCGTTGGGAATTGAGATTTGTCAGGATCAACACTGTCTGTCAGTCGAGGAAGCAGAGACAAAGTCAGAAAACCATGTGCAATGGTTGTTTTGAACGGAGAATCTGTTTCAGCCTTAGAAGGCTCTGTATGAATCCACTGCATATCTTCAGTAACGAGGCCAAACTGGTTGATTCTGTCTTGGCTTACATTGATCCAATCACCAGTATGGATCACTTCACCGATCTGCTGTTCAAGCTCATCAAATACAAGTTGTGCTTCTGGCTTAAGTACGATCTGTGGTTCAACAGGCATCTCTGGCGCATCTTCATTGACAGCAGGTTTGTGGTGATCACGAACCCACGCAAAGAAATGACTATTTTGCGTGCGATTCAGAAAGTCTCCCCAGTAATCTCTAAGAGCTGGAGACATCCATTGCATAAACTCTGAGTGTTGCGAAGACACGCTGTCGCCTCGGTGTTTAAATAAATCAATGACTTTCATAAGAACCTCAATGCACAAAATATTTCAATATAACTTGGTAATTTTGAAACACTTCACACTATTGTGCAAATACTTTCGAGCATACAAGTGTTAGCCGAACACTTATATATCCAACAAAAACAACAACCTAAGAATAAAACACCATTTTATTGGAGAGCTTTAATTGGAGTATTAACTCTACCTTATAATAAACATTTCATTATATAAACAGATTCTTTATTCACAAGTGGAATAAAAAAAGGCTTAGCACTATGCTAAGCCTTCGTTTTTACAAGAAATTAATTACCAAGGAGAAACCTTGTAAAGGGCTCATCCTACAAGACACTAACTTCCCTATTCATCGTCCAGTGGAATCAACTTGGTATTGCCACCGTGTGCCTTCTCACGCTTACGTTGCACGAATGCATAGAAGCCAGGGATTAGGAACGTACCCGCTAACAACACACATAGCAGGCCACCAATCAGAGAAATACCCAATGAGTTTTGACTCACGTGACCAGCACCCGCAGCGAAGATAAGCGGGAATATACCTAAAATGAATGACCAAGACGTCATGTTCACAGCACGAAAACGCAGCGTACCGCCCTTCACCGCCGCATCTTCAATCGGTACGTCTTTCTCTTCACGCTCAACCTTTGCGAATTCCACAATCAAGATTGCGTTCTTCGCGGCCAAAGCTATCAAGAGAACCAAACCAATTTGTGCATAGAGATTCAGCGGTGTGCCTGTCAGGTTCAGCGCCAAGAAAGAACCTAAGGTTGCAACCGGTACCACTAAGATAATCGCTATAGGGATTGTCCAACTCTCGGACTGCGCCACCATGAACAGATAGATGAAGATCAGAGCCAGTGCAAACGCAAAGATCGCTTGGTTGCCTGCCAATACTTCTTGATAAGCCATGCCTGTCCATTCGTACTGATAACCCTGCGGCAGTACATCAGCCGCAACACGTTCCATTGCAGCAATCGCATCACCGCTTGAGTAACCCGGTGCTGGTTGGCCTTGAATAACGGCACTGCGGTACATGTTGTAACGCCATGCTACGTCTGGTTCAAAGATCTGATCGTAAGTCACTAATGTGCTTAACGGGATCATCTCGCCATTAGACGAACGTACGTGGAATCGTTGTAGGTCATCCATGCTGCTACGGTGTTCACTGTCTGCTTGCATGGTGACACGGAAATTCTTACCAAACATGGTGAAGTCATTCACGTACATTGACCCAAGATTGCCTTGTAGCGTTTGGAATATTTCCGATAGGGGAATACCTAGCTGTTGCGCTTTCTCACGATCAATATCGACATAGTAGTGAGGTACATTAGCGCGGAAGGTACTGAAGGTATGTGAAATCTCAGGTTGTTTGTTTGCCTCAGCAATCACGTCATTCATGACCATCGCTAGATCAGTGCGGCTACGACCTAATGTATCTTCGAGAACAAACTCAAAACCAGACGCAGCACCCATGCCCGGAACCGCAGGAGGTCCCATTGCAAATACAATCGCTTGAGGCAGTTCTGTTGCTGCTCGGCCATTAATACGTTGTGAGATAGCTTGCGCTGAATGTTGACCGTCTAGTGCGTTACGCATTTCCCAATCGTGGAGCTTGATGAACATCGACGCACCATTCGAAGCTGAAGCGCCCGTCATGAATGCATAGCCGTTAACCAGTGTCACACCATCAACGCCCGGCTCTTGCTCAACCATCTCTAGTAACTGCTCTGTCACATCTTCTGTACGAGACAGCGATGCAGCGTCAGGAAGCTGCACGTTAACCAGCAAGATGCCTTTATCTTCTTGAGGTACGAAAGCCGTAGACGTGGTTTTCGCGAAGTAAGTTACCGCCGCTAGCGCCACAACAAAGAAGGTAAATAGCAGAACACCCTTTTTCACAAGGAAGCCTGCAATTTGACCGTATTTGTTGGTTACTGATTCAAGACCACGGTTAAACGCTTGGTACCAACGTGCTGTGTTACCACCGCCCTGCTTAAGAACCAATGAACACAATGCTGGCGACAGCGTTAGAGCGTTAATAGAAGAGATCACAACCGCGATACAGATAGTCAGAGCGAACTGACGATACATGATGCCGGTAATACCTGGCAGCATCGCTACTGGGATGAATACCGCTAACAGAACCAAGGTTGAGGTAACAATTGGCCCCGTGACTTCTTTCATTGCGATAAGCGTTGCTTTTCGCGGTGAAATGGTAGGATCTTTGGCCATCGTCGTATCTACGTTCTCGATAACCAAGATCGCATCATCTACTACGATACCAATCGCCAAAATCAAACCAAACAGGGTTACTGTGTTGATGGTAAAGCCGGTCATCTGCATGACCGCAAAAGTACCAATCAAAGATACCGGAATCGCAACCACAGGAATCAAGGTTGCACGGGCACTGCCCAAGAACAAGTACGTTACTGCGATAACCAGCAAAATTGCTTCGATGAGTGTTTTAACTACACCTTTAATCGACTCAGCAACGAAGAGTGTGGTGTCGTAACTCGCCTCGTAAGCAACGCCTTCAGGGAAATTTTTGCTTAGGTTGTCGAGCATCGCCATGACTGCTTT
The DNA here is from genome assembly GCF_041475145.1 of Vibrio sp. 10N.222.49.A3. Classification (NCBI taxonomy): domain Bacteria; kingdom Pseudomonadati; phylum Pseudomonadota; class Gammaproteobacteria; order Vibrionales; family Vibrionaceae; genus Vibrio; species Vibrio sp. 10N.222.49.A3. The sequence goes on along the minus strand of NZ_JBFRVM010000114.1, from coordinate 64,203 downwards.
ACCACTTTCCAGCGCATTAGCGTCTGACTGAAGTGACAGCGTTACGATTGAAGCGTCTTGACCACGGTATTTACCGTTACCATCGTAGAACTTTTTACCTAGCTCAACACGTGCGACGTCTTTTAAATAAACCGTTGAACCGTCTTGATTTGCACGAAGCACAACATTTTCAAACTCATCAGCCGTTTCTAATCGGCCTTTTGTTACCAAGTTGAATTGCACTTCTTGCGCGTTGTTATAAGGTGCAGCTCCAATACGGCCAGCTGCGACTTGAACGTTCTGCTCCGCCAAAGCGCGATTCACATCAGAGGTAGTTATATTGAGGTTAGCCATTTTTTCAGGATCTAACCAAACACGCATCGCGTATTCACCACCACCCAACACGTTAACTTCACTAATGCCCTTTACACGAGCCAATTGGTCTTTAATGTTCAAGTTCACGTAGTTGATAAGGAATTGGTCATTGTACTCTCCGTTCGGCGAGTAGAAGTTCAATACCATCAATAGGTCAGGTGAACGCTTCTTGACCGTTACACCCACCATTCTTACTTCTTGTGGAAGTTTCGATTCGATCTGAGCAACCCGGTTCTGAACGTTGACCTGAGCCATATCAGCATCAGTACCGACATCAAAGGTCACGTTAAGGTTGTATGAACCATCATTAGCACTTTTAGAAGACATGTAGATCATATCTTCTACGCCATTCACCGATGTCTCTATGGGGTCGGCTATCGCCTGTTCCACCACTTCAGCACTAGCACCCGTGTAGAATGCCGACACACTGACCGATGGTGGGCTAATTTTTGGATATTCGGCCACTGGTAAGATAGCGAGAGAGATCGCACCCGCCAGCGTTAATATTATGGATATGACAAGGGCAAACTTAGGCCTTTGAATAAAGAAACGACTTAACATAAATAGCCCCCTTACTCAGCTTGTTCAGCAGAAGCTTGAATACGAACAGACATACCATTACGTACACGTTGTAGGCCTTGAGTGATCACTGCGTCGTTCTTCTCTAGACCAGAATGAACGATCACACCACCTTCAACTTGTCGCCCCATCTCAATGTTTCTGCGCTCAGCAACGGGTGCGGCTTCACCTTCAACCAATACCATCACAAAGTCACCTTCTAGGTCGGTTTGAACTGCACGACGCGGAATAGTCACAACATCAATAGATTGCTTTTCACGTAGATCAACGCGAACGTGTTGGCCTGGAAGTAATTGCTGGTTCGGGTTATCAGCAATTGCGCGCATCGCGATCGTACCAGTATTGAGGTTGATACGGTTACCCAAGAAATCAAGCTGACCTAGATGTTCGAACGCTTCACCATTCTCAAGCATGATCTGAACTTCAACACCTGCAGAATCGCTGCTGCCGTCGCCTTCGATACGATCCATACCCAGCTCAATACGCTCACGCTCACTGATGCTGAACGATGCATGGATTGGATCTAGGCTAACCAAGGTGGTTAATACACCTGAAGACGGTGAAACCAAGTCACCCGTGCTCACTTTGGTGTCACTGATTCGTCCAGAGAAAGGCGCAATAATTTTGGTATGAGAAAGCTGGACATTGGCTGCATTGAGCTGCGCTTGACTTGCTTCAAGCTGTGCCTGAGAACCCAATAAGTTTGCTGTCAATGCATCAAATTCCGATTGAGAAATACTCCCCTTAGGGAGAAGGTTCTTACCTCGGTTAAAATCAAGCTCGGCTTTTTTAAGGTTCGCGTTCGCTTGAGCAACAGACGCTTTTGCGCTTGCTACTTCAGCTTCAAATGAAGAGGGTTCAATGGAGTACAGTAATTGGCCCTTTTCGACCATTTGACCTTCATTGAAATGACGGCTTTGTAGATAGCCAGAAACCTGCGCTGTGATAGCCGTGTCTTCAACGGCTTCAATACGACCGATGTACGACTTACTTTGCTGGTGAGAAACAACGCTAACATCCTGTACTGCTACGAGAGGTAGAGGCGCTTGCTTGGCATTTTGAGCATCTTGCCCACATCCAGCAAGAATAAGAGAGCTTGCAAGAGCCGTAAGGATCAACTTTTTACGCATGGTTATACCGTCACTTGTTAGTATTTGAACAGTATAAAATTTACGTAACACACCCGTTACTATTGTCCGAGGAATATCAATTATAACGAACCAAAGTGTATCAATATGTTAATTGAAACTAAGTGCTTATAAAGTAATTACAAACGCGTTACAATTACTAAGTAAATCAACCTCTCAGCTTTTGTTCTCTATGGATATTGTCTAACATCATGTATTGTCGGGCAGATAAGCATTCACATTTAATTGTTAAGGAATTCTCATGATTTCAAAATGGGCTAAACGTTTCTATCAAATGGCGGAATTGGTCGGTTCTTGGAGTAAAGATCCTTCAACTCAAGTCGGCGCCGTCATCACTAAGCACAACCGTATTGTTTCAGTTGGCTTTAATGGCTACCCACATGGCGTGTCTGATAGTGCGGATACTGACGATCGCGAGATGAAATACCTCAAGACACTTCACGCTGAAGAAAATGCAATCTTGTTTGCTAAACGTGATTTAGACAGTTGTGAAGTTTGGGTCACTCACTTCCCTTGTCCGAACTGTGCAGCAAAAATCATCCAAACTGGAATTTCAGCGGTACATTGCCCAGAGCAAAGTGAAGATTTCCTTTCTCGTTGGGGAGATAAGATCAAGATAAGCCAAGATATGTTTGAGCAAGCTGGTGTAGAAGTAGACTGGTTGCCACTCGCTGACCTGGATTAATCTCTAACGCTAGGTCTCAGGTCTAAGTCTAGATCTCAAATACAAAAAAGCCGAGAGTCGATATTATCGCTCTCGGCTTTCTTTTTATTCGGACTTGTTAGCTTCCAGCATCGTATTAGTCACTTGAGGGAAATGCCAACGCGTAAGCTTCCATGAAATCTTTACGGATATCCTGTTCAAGGTGAATCGCTTTCTCTGTCGGGCAGAAGATCATAAAGTGGACTTCTTGCTCACCCGTTGAGCTGCTCGTGATATGAATGTGCGGTTCAGAGCCAGGAAGGTCAACCCCAGCGTGCTTCTCAATCACACCATTGTAACGACGGGCAACATCGATAAACTCTTCACAATGCTCTTCAATTTTCACGATAATACCCGGCACCATAGGGTATAGGTTTACAAAGTCTTTCACCGTCACAAAAAAGTTATGATAAACATAGCGCTTCATGAAGTTGAGGTTCTTTACCGGATAAGTGAAGAACATGCTATTAGGCAGCGTGGCAGTCTTGCCAGTGAAGTGATATTGCCCATGATACAAATCGATTTCTTGAATCACAGTCGCCATCAAGTTGTGCTCAATCACCTCACCGCTGATTTTGCCCACTTCAATCCAATCACCAATTCGAAATGAGCGAGAACTCGCACGCTGAATAGAGCCAGTAAAACAGAGAATGATCTCTTTTGAGGCCACGACTATCGCAACCGCAATAGCGGTAACAGACAGCGCAAATTCGCTGATTTCGGATTTCCACAGCACGAATAACGTCACAACAATAATCGCGAATGTGCCGTTTTTGGTACGTGACATCCAGTTACGTTGGTCTTCACTAAGAAAAGCGACATCACCACGGATTCGAGACAAAGTGATTCGTCGGATTATTAATATAATGCAGATGATCAGCACACTAAAAATAAACTTATTAGCGAGTAAGAAATCTATTACTTGCCACATCTTTTCCATTATTTATTCCTTTGTATTACAACAATTAAGCTTTATAACGACGAGCATTAAAGCGATGAGCTTTACAGCGACTGACTCAATCCAATAAACGCATTATAAAAAAGCACTCAAAAATAGAGCGCTCCTTTTCATGATTAATAGGTAAGGCTATCATTTTATCTTGGCAGAAGTAATAAATTGGCCAAAAGTTTCACACCAAATCACAACCGTATTAAATCGATTAAGATCAGTACCTTCTGGGAGGTTAACCATAAATCGGTCGAATGTTTTCACATCTCCGACTCTCATTAACTCGTTCTTGCTGTCATTGAAAGCTTGCTCGGTTTCAATAAACTTGGGTGATAGGTAAACCTTATAATCAGGCCCCGGCGCCAATTCACCTTCAAAAGCTATCGCACTTTCAGAGACAGAGACGATGCCTTCTCCCCAATGCAAAAAGTCACTGTCTTGTCGGTCTTTGGTGAACTCACCTGTATAGATCGCCTGCTGACTGATCGCTTCAACAGAACTTGAGGAAGGAGAATCAGGCTCAATCAAGATAGGTAGTGCGTAGACACCAAGCCCAAAACCAAAAGCACCCACGGCTAAGTGGGTGCAAAGTAAAACTAACTTTTTCATCGCGTACTCCCTTATGCTTAAAGAGAGTATTAATGAATACTCTCAAAAATACAAAGAGATATCGCGTTTTAGACGGCTATTTTTGATAGTGAATAGCGGTACGTTGAGAGAGTTTCACGATCACTTCTACCGCTTGTTCCATGCCTTGAATGGTAATGAACTCATGAATACCGTGGAAGTTGTAGCCACCAGTAAAGATATTCGGGCACGGTAGCCCCATGAAAGATAAGCGAGCACCGTCTGTACCACCTCGGATAGGCTTGATCATTGGCTCAACATCGCACTCAATCATCGCTTGCTTCGCTAATTCAATAATATGTTGATGCGGTTCAACCATCTCTTTCATATTGAAGTAGCTATCGGTGAGCACCAACTCAACACGACCTTTCTCTAGGCGCTCATTCAGCTCATCCACTTTCTGTTGCATGAATGCCTTACGCGCTTCTACACCCTCACGTTCAAAATCACGGATGATGTATCCCAGTTCAGAGCGAGCCACACCCATTTCAGCCGACTTCAGGTGGTAAAAACCTTCATAACCTTCTGTGCGCTCTGGTGTTTCTTGCGCAGGCATCATCAGTTGGAATTGCGCTGCAATGTTCATTGAGTTCACCATTTTACCTTTGGCGGTACCTGGATGAACGTTCACGCCATGACAGATAACATCAGCGCTCGTGGCATTAAAGTTCTCAAATTCCAACTCCCCTACTGGCCCACCATCGATGGTGTACGCCCACTCGGCGCCAAATTTTTCAACGTCAAACAGGTTCGCACCGCGGCCAATCTCTTCATCCGGTGTGAAACCAATGCAGATGTCGCCGTGTTTGATGTCTGGATTCGCTTTCAGGTAAGCAATCGCACTGATGATTTCAGCGATGCCCGCTTTGTTATCGGCACCAAGCAGAGTTGTGCCGTCAGTCGTAATAAGGTCGTGACCATGTAAAGAATCAAGGTCTGGGTATTGGCTTGGGTTCAAACTCTCGCCACTTTCACCTAATTCAATCGTTCCACCTTGGTAATCTTTAATCACTTGTGGTTTCACATTTGCTCCTGAAGCATCAGGAGCGGTATCCATATGCGCCACAAAGCCAATCGCAGGCACTGGATAATCGACATTCGACGGCAGTTTCGCCATCAAATAGCCATTTTCGTCTAAAGACACATCAACTAACTCTAATGCAACCAATTCTAACTTTAAGGCTTCAGCAAAAGTAATTTGACCCGGTGAACTTGGGCATTGCTGATTAGAAGGATCGGATTTAGTATCAAAAGTAACGTAATTCAGAAAACGTTCGACAAGCTTTTCCATAATTCATCTCACCATGGATTAAGTAATTGATTTACTGACCTAATTATTAAGATAGATAAGCGATGTATTTTTAGACAAATACGTACGCAGAGTCAGTCGCGAGGCTTTTCATCTTACGCCCCTGACCATGTATGTAATTGCTCTAAATCATTGTTGTGCGAAATTAGATGCGCTTCCTATACTTGAAAACAGAGGGTTTCGTCAGTTCAACATTGCATACGGATGATAAGCGATCGCTTTGTACGCATTCTACGCCCTCCGCTCTCAGCCTAAAAAAAGTACAAAGTGGATGATGATCACAATTTATCCTTGATGCAGAATCTGTCATACGTTACACGGAGACACAGTTATGACGATTAATAAATATTTCATTTTCTCTCCTCAAGCCTCTGAGGAAACACTTCAACCAGTATTAACTGAGAAAGAAGTTCAAAGGCAGGAAGCTCTAAGACAGGCGCAATCTCAAGGTGGTTTTGACACCAACGCGACCTCGTAACTTAATCAATACTCAGAACTTGTTTATAGAACCCCTAAAAAAAGAGCTCTACTTCTCGTTGATGTAGAGCTCTTTTGTCTCTGAACCTTTCTCCTATCCCAATGCAGCTTCATTCAGGCGCCTGATCTATTAACACCTTGTTATCTATCGCGTCTTTTGTATGTTGCTTCTCAATCATCAAGCAGACTCATTTGTTGCAATGAGAAATGACTCATTAAACTTGCCCAAGCCATACCCTGTGTTGCCATTTTGTGCTAATAATTTATATTCGTTTTCATTCCTCACTCGCCCTTTTTCAATATCCACACTGCGAGCACTAACGAGCCTCACTACAGGAACCCCGAATTTAATGGAATACTCAAAACTAGGAAGTAGTCAAATTCCCGTTTCCCGAATCTGCCTTGGCAGCATGACTTGGGGGCTGCAAAATACGCAACAACAAGCTGACCAACAAATCGAATACTCGCTAAGCCAAGGTATTAACTTTATCGATACCGCAGAGATGTACGCAGTACCACCGTCTCCAGACACCTACGGTAAAACGGAAGCAATCATAGGTAACTGGTTAGCTCGCAATCCGCAGCGCCGCCAAGAAGTCATCATCGCCAGCAAAATTGCAGGTCCGGGATTGCCTTGGGTTCGAGATGGCGGGCCAATCACGGGGGAAGCTGTAATTACAGCGGTTGACGCTTCACTAGCGCGTTTACAAACGGACTATATCGACCTTTACCAACTGCATTGGCCAAACCGAACGACGCCTCACTTTGGCAAGCATTTCCCGAATCATATTCGATTCAGTGATATCGACCGAAAGCAGCATGAAGCGGAGATGCTAGAGATCCTCCAAGCACTAGCGAGCTGCATTAAAGCCGGAAAAATCCGTCATGTTGGTTTGTCTGATGACACCACTTGGGGCATTAACACTTACCTTAAACTCAGTGAGAAGCATGATTTACCGCGAATGGTCTCTATTCAGAATGAATTTAGCCTGCTGCACGCGAAAGACTGGCCTTATTTGATTGAAAACTGTGTGCACGAAGACGTCGCCTACCTACCATGGTCACCGTTAGCAGCGGGCATGCTGAGTGGCAAATACATTGATGGTGCGAGACCAGAAGGAAGCCGTTGGACTTACATGCAGCGTAAAGGCATTTTCCGTGACACTGAGTCTGCCAATGAAGCCGTAAAAGGATATGTCGAAGTTGCGAACGCTCACGGATTTACACCGAGCCAACTAGCTTTAGCGTGGTGTAATCAAGTTGATGGTGTCACCTCCACTATTATTGGCGCAACCACAATGGAACAACTGAAAGAGAACGTAGCAGCGTTCAGCAAACCGTTGTCAGAAGAGATCCTTACCGATATCAACACAGTGTTTAAGCGCTACCCTGCCCCATATTAATCATACAGGTCAGCTAATCTTGGGTTCAGCTTAATGTTAGATGATTAAATCAGATAAGAGCGCGCTATTTAGTGCGCTTTTCTTTTTTAAGTGGGTTGCTTTTGCTTTTTAGTGGATCGCATTGAGTTATCACGCTTTTGGTTATCCAACCTTTGCTCTATAATGCGCGGGCTTATATCTAGGATAAAAACATGATTTCAAAAAACCAATTAAAACTCCTTCGTGCTTTGGGCCAAAAGAAACAACGTAAAGCCCACGGCCTGTTTCTAGTTCAAGGTGAAAAAAACGTACTTGAGCTGTTCAATAGTGACTTAGTCGTAAAGAACGTCTTTGCTACGGCTGATTTCTTATCTGAAAATCACGCGTCACTGTTTGAGTTTGATTGTGTTGAAGCCTCGCTTGATGACCTAACCAAAGCGAGTACTTTGGTGAGTAACAATGCGGCGATTGCTGTTGTTGAGATCCCAACGTTTGAATTACCAAAAGCTACTGGGTTAATGATTGCACTGGATGGTGTATCTGATCCGGGCAACCTAGGTACGATTATTCGCGTAGCAGACTGGTATGGCATTAAGCATATCGTTGCGAGCAGCGATTGTGCAGACCCATACAACCCGAAAACGATCAGCGCGACCATGGGCAGCTTTGGCCGAGTACACGTAAGCCAAACAGACTTACCTGAATACTTAGAGCAAGCGAACCTGCCTGTTTACGGAGCGTTCTTAGAAGGTGAAAGTGTTCATAAGACGGAATTTACTGCCAACGGTATTTTACTGATGGGCAGTGAGTCTCACGGTATTCGTGAACACGCCGCTAAATTCGTGACAGACAAGATTACGATTCCAGCATTCGGTGGCGCAGAGTCTCTGAATGTAGCAATGGCGACAGGTATTATTCTCGACAACATGCGTCGTCAGCATAGCTAAATTTCATAAGCTAACGAGCCAGTCGACACTGCTCAGATATTAAAAAAGGCGTATTGATTAAATCAGTACGCCTTTTTATTTGAGTTCTTTTCAACAATTACTTTTCTAGCATTGCCAACTTATCAGCGACACCATTCCACTTTTCAGCTTCATCCATCGGTGCTTTAACTTCAGTTTGTACCGGCCAGATTTCGGCAAGCTCGGCATTCACTTCAATAAAGATCTTTTGATCTTCTGGCAGATCATCTTCTTGGAAGATCGCTTGAGCATCGCATTCAGGTACACATAAACCACAATCAATGCATTCGATTGGGTTGATTACCATGAAATTCGGGCCTTCATGGAACGCATCTGCGGGGCATACCGCCACACAGTCTGTGTATTTACATTGAATACAGTTATCGCCTACGACAAATGCCATGATGCTCTGCTCTATAAGTTAGTCAAAATTGAAGAATGGAGGATAATACTCATCCCAAGGCAAAATTCAACATCATACGGCTCTAATATCGTGTCTATTTGCTCCATGTTTCCAAATTAGTATGACAGATAAATCAATTTCTCGTAAAATGCGCGCCATTGTGAGCTTATCGCTTCTTTCAACATCAGCGTTTTCATCAAACTCTGCGTTTAGAAGCGGTCTAGCTAAGACACCTATAAAGACGAGACATCGAAATGATACGTTTAACCGAAATTAAACTCCCTCTAGACCACGAAGAATCAGCCATTCAAGACGCTATTGAAGCGAAGCTTGGCATTAATTCTGATCAGGTACTTTCTTTTAATATCTTTAAACGTGGCTACGATGCTCGTAAGAAATCAAAAATCTTACTTATCTACACGCTTGATGTTCTCGTTGAAAACGAAGCTGAGTTGTTAGAGCAATTCATTAGCGACCCGCATGTAAAAGTGACTCCTGACATGGAGTACAAGTTTGTTGCTAAAGCGGTTGAGAACCAAACTGAGCGCCCTGTGGTTATCGGTTTTGGCCCATGTGGTCTATTCGCTGGCCTAGTGCTTGCTCAAATGGGCTTCAACCCAATCATCGTTGAGCGTGGTAAAGAAGTTCGTGAACGTACGAAAGATACTTTTGGTTTCTGGCGTAAGCGCACACTGAACACTGAATCAAATGTGCAGTTTGGTGAAGGTGGAGCAGGTACCTTCTCTGACGGTAAGCTATACAGCCAAGTTAAAGATCCAAAGCACTACGGCCGTAAGGTAATCGAAGAGTTCGTTGCTGCGGGTGCACCAGAAGAAATTCTATACGTAAGTAAGCCACACATCGGTACCTTTAAACTGGTTACCATGATCGAAAAGATGCGCGCTTCTATCATTGAACTCGGCGGTGAAATACGTTTCAGCACTCGTGTTGACGACGTTCATATGGAAGATGGTCAAATCACAGGTCTAACGCTTTCTAACGGTGAAGAGATCAAATCTCGTCACGTGGTATTGGCTGTTGGCCACAGTGCTCGTGACACGTTTGAAATGCTGTACGAGCGTGGCGTTTACATGGAAGCGAAGCCTTTCTCTGTTGGTTTCCGTATCGAACACAAGCAATCGATGATTGATGAAGCTCGTTTCGGTAAGAACGCAGGCAACCCAATCCTAGGTGCTGCGGACTACAAACTCGTTCACCACTGTAAGAATGGCCGCACTGTATACAGCTTCTGTATGTGCCCAGGTGGTACTGTGGTTGCTGCAACGTCTGAAGAAGGCCGCGTAGTAACGAACGGCATGAGCCAATACTCTCGCGCAGAACGTAACGCAAATAGTGCAATCGTTGTAGGTATCGACCCAGAACGTGATTACCCAGGTGATGCATTGGCTGGTATTCGTTTACAGCGTGAACTAGAAAGCGGCGCTTATGTTCTTGGTGGTGAAAACTACGATGCACCCGCTCAGAAAATCGGTGACTTCTTGAAAGGTCGCGATCCAAGTGCAATCGGTGAAGTACAACCGTCATTCACGCCGGGTATCCACCTGACTGATATTTCAAAAGCGCTGCCTGATTTTGCTATCGAAGCGATTCGTGAAGCAATCCCGGCGTTCGAGAAGAAGATCAAAGGTTTCTCTACACCAGACGGCCTACTAACCGGTGTTGAAACTCGTACGTCTTCTCCTGTATGCATCAAACGTGGCAAAGACTTCCAAAGTATCAACCTTAAGGGCTTCTTCCCGGCAGGTGAAGGTGCAGGCTACGCAGGCGGTATCCTGTCTGCTGGTATCGATGGTATTAAAGCGGCGGAAGCGCTGGCACTGTCTATGGTAGAACAGAACCAAGCTGAGAAGATTGAGATCGCTTAGACTCTTTCGATAAACCAAAGCTAAATATCGGTCAGCCAAAACTAAAAATCCAGTGCCTTGTAGACACTGGATTTTTTATTGCATACGGATTATCTAGATTTACTCGGTATCGACGGGCTGTACTTACAAGTGTTTTTTGACCAGTTCACACCATCATTTGAACACTCAAACAGACTTGTCCCATTCTGGTAATAATAACCTCTAGTCCAGTTACCTTGAGAATCTTTAGACGTTATCGTCTGAGTATAATGCCGCGGTTGGTGAAGTAAGTGACAAATACCATCACCACACCAATCACCGCTGCCCAGTCTTGGATACTGAATGCCCCGGTAAGAGCTAGTAAGCCACTAGTGAGATATGAAGAGAATGAACTGAGTTTATCTTGCATATAGCGCCCACAAAAAAGCACCCAGCCTTCACATGAAGGCGGGTGCTTTGTCAGTTAAAAACAGTAGAAACGAAAAAACCCCGCTGGTTAGGCGAGGTTTTCTAATGTGGTAATCGTGCGTCAAACAATAATATTTGTCAATTTATACATTCAATTAGTTCTGGGTATTGTCCATACTTTTTTGATAAACGTAACGATGCCGAACGTTCCAGTATTTGATGAGTCGCCCAAGCCTTATCAGAGATTGGCTGCAATAATATAAAATACGCTAACAAGTCTAATAACTCACTTTCTGTAATCAAGTTATAGCCGACAAAATGGTAAGATTTACCGCTATCAAATATATAACCTTTCAAACCCAAAATATGCAAGACATCTTTAACAACTTTTAAATTCTGATTATTTGATTTAATTTTAAAGTCAAGCATTGGTATATGACGCTCAGACCCATCACTAAGTATAACTTTCGAGTTAATTGCAACATCTTCATGTATATCAGAAGAAATAAAATTCAAAAAATCAACTTTTGTCAAATGTGTATAAGTTTCATTTTTATTGTGGAAAAGTGCATTTTTCATAAAACACTTATCTAATACTTCACCACCCTCAGCTAGAGAAAACAAAGACTCCCAAAAACTCGAACCTTTCCTTTCTTTTTCATAAAGAGCCCTATTAATAATACCCATATTTCTATTGCTGGAATTTCGCTCTCTATCTTGAACTTTATTATTAGAAGAAAATCTAAAAACCCTAAGCACATCTATTTTCGGATTCCTATTTATGATTTCTAAGTAACATTTAACGTTTCTCATTTATAGTTCCTCAAATGATTTGGGATTTCTTACACAGGCTTCGATATCACGAAAGTTATCATATATCCAGTTTTCGTATCGTGTTTCACCTTTCTTAAATTTAGTAGTGACAATCATATCACCAATAGGGTAATTTCTTCCTATCGATGGTAGAGGTGTTGTAACACCACTTGCAACAATTGCTTTAAAAGATGACGTTTCTTTAATCTCTCTAAATAAATAGCTTAATCGACTATTACCTTTAATTACTATGTGATTACCACCATGCCTTTCCAAAACAATGGGCGTTATTAAAAATTCAACACCATCAGAAAACTTAATAACACTAGGTTCAAATAAATCCAGATTATATTTACCAAGTAAGACATTAAACTTATCAATTTGGTTGTATTTATATGACTCAACATATTTCGTCATCAACTTCATATCATCCAAATTAATCACCTTTTCTTCAAAAGTAATTCTTCCGTTTTGATAATGACCTACACTTTTCAATTTATCAATATGATTTTCACTAGATTTCTTTTCAATAGAAAATATTTTCCTGTTACGTTCTATTTCGTCATGAACCTGATTTTCATTTTCAGGAATACCAAGCTCATTGAACAACGCTTCGTTCACATACAAGTCACGAGTTCCGTCATAAATAGCACCATTACCGATATTCCTTTTAAGGTCATCGCCTTTATATAAACAAATCGCTTTGTTTTTCTCGCCTTTAAACAAAAAAGCATTGAAGGGAACAGATTCTCTTTCGATTAAATTAATTCCAAACCTATTAATTAGAAACCGACGGTATTTTTCATGCTCTGCATCCTTGTCTTCCATCTTTGACATCTTTTTTGTTATAAAAGTTATTTTCATACCTTCTACTAGCCAACCAAGAATCGTCGGGAATAAGCTATAAATAAGTTTCGTATTATCAAAACACAAATATACTTTATTATAAAAACCAACATTTTCCATGACAACTGAGTTCATTATATGATCGCGAGTTAATTTTTTGTCATCCTTAACTTCTGACTTACTAATTTCTTCCATTTCATTATTGAAAAAATCTTCTGCAGCTTTTACCCCTTTAGAAATGGTATCAACAATCAAGTCATCATTAATTAGTTCAAAATCTGTCGTACTAACATCCAAATCTTTAATTACAATGTTGTATGTATTGTTTTGCAGCATTTCTTGAATGTTAATTGCACCATCTATAACAGCACTCGCTACGCTCTGAAAATAAGATTTAAAACACTTTATTGGTTCAACTTTACCGCTTAATGTAAAACACAATATTTTTTCAAAGTGCCTTTCTCCATCATTGAGAGTGAAAGATGGAAGATTACTAACTAAACCACCGTCAAGATAGCTCATATCAACAGGCTGAAAGTACAAAGGAATTGTACAAGATGACCTTACAGCTTTTGCAACTGACTCTCCTCCACCACTGATACTATTATTCCAGATTATCTGTTGTTGTTTATTTATATCCGTGGCGATAACATGTAATGGAAGCTTAAGGTCATTAAAACAGACATCTCGGTCATTAATGTTCAATAGCTTTTGCAGTTCTTTCCGTAACCACACTTCTAGTTCCTCTGAAGAATACAAGCCCAGGTTATCTAGAATATTCAGTATCTTCTGTAAATCACTATCATTCCCAGTAAAGATACTTGCAGCCTTCCTCCTTTTTTCAAACCCCTTAAATCCAAACTTGCTAGATATACCTTTATCTGCAGGAGCTTTAAAGCTTTTAAAATCTACATTGAATAGTAAGTTTTCTAAATAATCTGGAGTCGCTCCAGCTGCGATCAACGCGGCAAAAATCGAACCAGCAGAGGTGCCCGCAACTTCAGAGAAATTAACCCCTCTTCTTTTCACTTCTTTGTAAGCACCTACGAATGCAAGTGCTTTACAACCCCCTCCCTGAAAAACCCCTAAGCAGTTTTTAAAGTTCATAGTTTGATTCAATTGATCTTTTCCGTCCACTTAGCCGCCCTTAGAAATAAATGTTAATAAGTAACTGTATTAACTGATATTAACATATTCAATTCTCCCTCTTGAACTACTTTCTCTTGCTCATACCTTCCCTGCAACGCCAAAGCGGCTACACTGCGCTTATCCACCAAGCGTTTAACCAACTTACCTGAAATAGACTAGTACTTCTTAAAGCGTGAGAAGGTAACCGGTAAGGTTTGGCAGAAGTAAGCAAAGCGGGTTTCTTGTGTCCAGCCTATACGGCCACCATCGCAGCATGGACAGGTTCTGCTTGCTCGGTTCTTGGCAATGTATTTACCGCTGCCATTACATTCAGGGCAAACTTGGCCGAACAGATGAGTTGCCTCTGTTACCACCAAGGCCTCTAGTGCTTTGTCTAGGTATCGGCCTCGCCATGTTTCCATTAGTGTGTTGGCTTCAATCAGGGTGACTTGGTATAGGTTTGCCTTGTAAGCACTCAACCAAGGCCAGCGATCCCCCACTACGCTGCGAGAATCCGTTACCGACATCGTGGAAATCACTTGAGTCCAGATCGATGATCGCTTGGTAACGCAATTTTATGTCTAAAAAAGATATCAGCAAGTTTGATGAAGTAATTACTTTCCATCTATCTCTAACTGCTTAGGGTTCCACTTCCCTTCATGAATCGCTGAATTGACGTCTCTTCTTGGTAACCAGCCCATGGTTTCGAGTTCGGGTTTATCTTTGAAGTGGTCAACGTAGCCGATGCATAAGTACGCCACAATATCGATGTTTTCTGGGATATCTAATGCGTCTCGCAGTGTTGAGTCATGCAGGATACTCACCCACCCTAATCCGAGGTTTTCGGCTCTTGCTGCGAGCCATAGGTTTTGAACCGCACACACGGTGCTGTACAGATCCATCTCTTGTTTGATGGTTCGACCTAGCACGACCTTTCCGGTTCGATTACGGTCACAAGTCACGCAGATACCGATAGGTGATTCGACGATGCCTTCTAGTTTTAGGCGCTTATACATCGCCTGCTTTTCATCGGCGAACATTTCCGCGGATTCTGCATGAGCCTGATTAAAACCGGCTTTGATTTGTTGTTTGGTTTCGATATCACGGACAACGACAAAGTCCCAAGGCTGCATAAATCCAACACTGGGAGCATGGTGCGCAGCGGTTAACACACGCATCAACACATCTTCAGGGATCTCTTCTGGAAGAAACTGTCCACGAACATCTCGGCGAGAGAAAATCGTTTTATATACTGCATCGCGTTCATTCGGCGTAATTTCCATACATCCCTGTCTTATCGTCGTCTTATTGAGCCAGTATTATCCAACTAAAGTGTCTATGTTACTAGCGGTACACAAGCAACATGGTAGAATGCCGCCATTAATCTTATCCTTGTATAAGATTGTTGAACCTTTCCATCGCTATTTAGCCAAATCATACCGAGAAACTTATGCCATTTTCCAAGCTTGGATTAAGCTCACCTATTGTTAAAGCCGTTGCAAAACAAGGCTATGAAAAGCCAACCTCTATTCAAGAAAAAGCAATTCCGATTGTGCTTTCTGGTAAGAACCTAATTGCTGCTGCACAAACAGGTACAGGTAAAACTGCGAGCTTTGTTCTCCCTATCTTAGAAATGCTAAGTAAAGGTGAAACACAACGTAAAAAACGTATTCGCGCTGTTATTCTGACACCAACTCGTGAGCTTGCGATTCAGGTTGAACAGAACATTACTAAATACGCGAAGTTCCTAAACCTAACATCACTAGCGATGTACGGTGGCGTGTCTTACCAACACCAGAAAGACCGCTTGATCGAAGGTGTCGATATTCTTGTGGCAACTCCAGGTCGTTTAATCGATATGTACGGACAACGTGCCGTTCATTTTGATGAAGTTGAAGTACTGGTTCTTGATGAAGCTGACCGCATGCTAGACATGGGTTTCATCGAAGACATCAACAAGATCATCGCGCGTTTGCCACAAAACATTCAAAACCTCTTGTTCTCAGCAACGCTATCAACGCCAGTTCGTGCGCTAGCGAAAAGCGCAATCAGTGAAGCGGAAGAGATTTCAATTGCCAAAACTGACGCTTCTAAAGCGAACATTGAGCAATGGTTGGTAACCGTCGATAAAGACCGCAAATCTGCGCTATTAAGCCACATGATCACTGACGGTGAATGGGACCAAGCGCTTATCTTTATCGAGACCAAACACGGCGCGGCTAAGTTAGTTGCCCAACTTGAAAAGCGTGGCATCCAAGCTGAAGCTTTCCACAGTGGGCGTAGCCAAGCGATTCGTGAAAAGATTCTGGCTGACTTTAAGAAAGGTCGTCTAAAATATCTAGTTGCAACGGGTGTTGCTGCTCGTGGTATCGATATCGATAACCTAAGCCGCGTAGTCAACTACGACATCCCATTCCCAGCGGATGACTATGTACACCGTATTGGTCGTACAGGCCGTGCTGAGGCGTCTGGTGAAGCAATCTCTTTCCTATCGAAAGACAACTTCAAGAACCTGTGCATTATCGAAAAACGTCTTGGTCACTTGATTGAGCGTCGCGTTGTTGAAGGTTTCGAACCACGCAAAGAAGTCCCAATTTCAGTATTGAACTTCGTTCCTAAGAAGAAAAGAGAACAGCAACAAGACTAAGTAATTTCAGCGACAGAAAATGTAAAAGTCGCGTTAGCCAAAATGAAACGAAGTCCTATGTGGCTTCGTTTTGTTCTTTGAAATACATATAAAGTTGAGGAACTAAGATGATCACTCCTATCGCAACGAGATTAATCCGAGGCCAAGATCTAAAACTTGAACTCCAAAAGCTTGTGACAGCGCACAATATCTCCGCGGGCTCTGTCGCGTCGTGTGTCGGATGTGTTTCTCAACTCAATATTCGTCTGGCTAATGCAAACAACACCAAGCTAATCAAAGCTCCGTTCGAAATTGTGTCACTTATGGCGACGCTAACCCCAAACCACCAGCATGTTCATATATCCGTTGCTGATGAAAATGGAAATGTGATTGGTGGGCATTTGCTTGAAGAGACGATTATCGCAACCACCGCTGAACTGATTATTCACCGCTACGATACTTTGACCTTCAACAGAGAGCATGACGATTCTACAGGTTACACTGAGCTCACAGTCAGCAGCAACACGCAATAGAACAACAACACGCAATAGATCGCCCCATAGCAACACTAAGCTCCTCATATAAAGCGATACAACCGAATAGTATTAGGAAACACGATGGCTCCAAACTCCGCAGACTCCGTTATCGTTCTCGATTTCGAAACCACAGGCTTGTCGCCAAACATGGGTGACCGAGCGATTGAAATCGGTGCGGTTAAACTCGTTAACGGCGAAGTCGTCGACACCTTCCAGCAGCTCATGAATCCAGGGTTTCGCGTTAGTGGATTCATTGAAAGCTATACCGGGATCAGTAACCGCATGTTAAGCACAGCGGCCAGTTGCAGTGAAGTAATGGATGAGTTTGCAGACTTTATCCAAGGCAGCCAACTTGTTGCTCACAATGCGTCGTTTGATAAGCGCTTTCTCGATGCGGAATTAGACTTTATTAGCCGGGACTACACAGGCAAGTTCGCTTGCTCAATGTTGATTGCTCGTCGTCTCATCCAAGACGCACCGACTCATAAGCTAGGCGACCTTGTGCGTTTTAAAAATATCGACAACGACGGTACTTTCCACAGAGCGTTAGCCGATTCAGAAATGACAGCACGGTTATGGTTATTGATGATTGATGAGCTTCAAAAGAACCACGGTATTCAACAGCCGAGCTTTCAACTGATGCAGAAAATATCTAAGACCGCTAAAGGTTCAATTCCAAAACTTCTGATGAGCAACAGAAGTTAAATGTCTAAACTCTCTCCCCTTCAGGGGTGATTGAAAGGCTAGTCGCATGGATAACAGCTAGCCTTTAGAACGAAAGAAGACTCTACTCCTGCAGTGATTCAAATGTTCCTTTAAGGCTTGCTAATTCACTCATAAAATAAGCCCATTGTTTATCACTGCTAACTGCGGCGATATCCACCAAGAATTTCGCTGATGTCTGCATATTCTTATCAAGCTTAGACTCTAGCTCTTGCGGATAATAATCTTCATTGTTCAAAAGTAGCTTCATAATAATTGGCTGTGCAATATGTAAATCGGTCTTCTTCTGCATAAGTGTCGTTAGGTCTTGATACGTATTATTTTGATATTGTCGCCAGCTGTCGTTAGTATTTACCCACTCTTGAGACCACGTCAAAATAATCGTTTTTTGCTCTTTCGATACCGACCCGAGCCATCGCTCTAACCGATCTTCAATTCGACTTCGATAACGTTCTCTCGAATCTTCATCATTCAATGATAATCTTTCTTCGTAATACTCTTGCTGCTTTTCCCTAAAGTTCTTTAAGAATTCGTTATCTTGCTCTGGGGTAAGCTGCATACTTAACGCGTAAATATCTGGAGCGAACTTATTAATGATCGAGCGGATATGATTTTTAGTTTGTTCACTTTGATCAATGATAAAAGCAGAATTCATATCAGAACGGTCTAGGTTTTGAATCGCTTGCAGTTGCGACATATACAGCGGAAGTTGGGTTTCTTTGTGCCATTGCTGTAATAAGTCGAGGCGCTCTTCGAGCTCTGATTCTTGACTGTTGGATAGAGAAACAAAGTCTTCAATATAGCTAACCGCAAACCAGCTTATATTGTTGTAGGCAAATTTAGTCCCGCAACCAGCGAATACAAAACAGACTAATAAGACTAACCATCGACACTTTCTCATTTAACCCTCTCACGATATTCAGCAAATCCACAATCCATTAACTCACCCTTTTAAGGTTAGCTCTAGTTCTTATAACGCTCGTTCTAGCTCTTATAAAAGTAGCCTTAATAAGCAGTGGCTGTAAAAACTTTGAGATAAATTGAGACTCAGACTTGCTAATCTAGCTATTTCGGCAAATGATTAAACTAAAAATAATTAATGGCAGTGATGTAACTTGATTTTTATTGCTCATTTGATGTAAACGAAACCTATAAACGAATGGTTTATTTATTTTCAAATGATTAATATTTGGGAGGTAAGCTATGGCCGCTACTCCTCATTATACAAGCGAGTTAGAGTACGAGCTTTGTTATTTTGACGATGGAAGACTAACCACAATTACGATATCCGCTAATAATCGACAGGAAGCGATGATTTGGTATCTTAGCGAAGGAAGACATATCAACGATTTCTATTCGATCAGACCTGATGAATAAACGTTTGATACGTTACTGGCTGTGGAACACCCTTTACTGCATTATCACTAGCATGACTTAGCAGTAAAGGGAGACAATCTCGAATTACTTCAGAATTCGGGCGCGGAATTGACGACCCTTCATTTTACCTGATTCGATTTTACCTAATGCTTTCTTAGCCATTGATCTTTCTACAGCAACGTAAGCACGCATCGCGAACAAGTTGATCTTACCTACTGACTTACCATCAATACCGCCTTGGCCTGTCAATGCACCAAGGATATCGCCTGCGCGAAGTTTCGCTTTCTTACCACCATCAATCTGGATGGTTACCATGTTTGAGTAGTACGGCTTAGCGATTGGTTTAGCTGGCAACTGAGACGGTTCGATTGGCATATCCATGTACTCATCAATTTGAGCAACACGGTGCATCTCTTTTTCGCTAAAGAAGCTAATTGCGACACCTTTGCTTCCTGCTCGACCAGTACGACCGATGCGGTGCACGTGTACTTCAGGATCGCGAGACAACTCAAAGTTGAACACAGCATCTAGGTTATCAACATCAAGACCACGAGCGGCAACATCTGTTGCAACCAAGATAGAGATGGTTTTGTTTGAGAACTGAACCAAAGCTTGGTCACGTTCACGCTGTTCCATGTCGCCGTGAAGCTCGATAACACTGAAACCACGGTGGCTTAGCTCATCATTTACGTTCTGTACTTCTTTCTTAGTATTACAGAACACAACCGCTGACTCTGGTTGATGATGAAGAAGCATTAGCTCTAGTGCGTCATCACGAGCTTCAGTACCTTCAACCTTGTAAAAATGTTGTTGGATGCTTGAGTGATCGTGCGTTGATTCAACCTTCACCATTTCAGGGTTATTCATGATGCGGTCTGCAACAGATTTGATCTGTTTAGGGAAAGTTGCACTGAACAATAACGTTTGACGATCTTTTGGTGCTGCTTCAATAACAGCATCTAGTGCATCTTGGAAACCCATTTCCAGCATGCGATCGGCTTCATCTAACACAAGTGTGTTCAACTCAGACAGGTCAATACGCTCTCTCTCTAGGTGGTCCAGGATACGACCAGGCGTGCCCACAAGAATGTGTGCGCCATGCTCTAATGAACCAATTTGTGGGCCCATTGGCATACCGCCACATAGTGTCAGCACTTTAATATTGTGAATGCCACGAGCAAGAGTACGGATCTCTTTTGCTACTTGGTCTGCAAGCTCACGAGTCGGACATAACACTAAAGATTGAACACGAAAACGCTTAACGCGTAGGTTTTGCAGCACGCCTAAACCAAAGGCAGCTGTTTTACCTGAACCCGTTTTACCCTGACCGATAACATCCTTGCCATCCAGAATAGTAGGAAGACTTAACGCTTGAATAGGCGTCATTTCAGTATAACCAAGAGAATCTAACGTATTTAGAAGCTCAGGTTTAAGGGCGATTGAAGAGAATTTTGAAGTGCTCAATGGAAATATCCAACTGGTGAAAAACAGAGTGCATTATGAGTGTTTTTGAAAATTATTCCACCTTAATCACAGTTTTGAAGAAATAGGTTAGGCGAACACAAAAAAGCCAGCTTTGTTAGCTGGCTTTTGCTTCTATTTTGAATCGCGTCCTATGGCACACCGTGACCTTTAGAAGCAACCCATACGCGATACCATTGCTCGCGAGTCAGCTCTATTTTCAGTGCATCAACAGCCGTCTTCACTCGTTCAATCTTACCTGAGCCAATAATTGCAATTGGGTTAGATGGTAAACGACGAACCCAAGCGTAAATCACTTGGTCAATGCTGTCTGCACCCACTTCTAGACGAATCGCCTCTAGCTCATCACGAACGCGAATCGCTTGTGCTGAATCACCACTGAAGATGCTACCGCCGCCTAGACAAGACCACGCCATAGGACGAATACGGTTCATCTGCAGTTGATCCAACGTGCCATCATGAGCCACGTCGAAGTTCAATGGGTTGATTTCAACTTGGTTTGTCACCAGTGGCTTACCGAGTCGAGATTGCAATAAGTCGAACTGGCGCGGAGAAAAGTTAGAGACACCGAAGTGCTTCACTTTACCCACCTTGTGTAGTTCAGCGAACGCTTCTGCTAATTCATCCGCATCCATCAGTACATCTGGGCGGTGAATCAGTAATACATCAAGTTCGGTTACACCCAAACGCTCTAGAGAGTTATTTACTGACTGGTAAATATGATGCGCGCTGGTGTCATAGTGATTGATCTTACGATCTGGAGTGTGGTCTCCACACAAGTTGATATCGCACTTGGTGACGATTTGAATATCATCACGAAGGCTTGGCTCAAGCGCTAATGCTTCACCAAACAACTTTTCACATTGGTAGTTACCGTAAATATCCGCGTGATCAACAGTTGTGATGCCAAGATCAATGTGCTGCTTCAGGAAAGTCAGGCGTTGTTGTGGGGTCATACCCCATTCTGCTGTACGCCAGTATCCTTGCACCAACTCAGAGAGTTCTGGGCCTTGTGGCGCTGTCGTTACTCTTGCAACCATGGGTTGTCTCCTTTATCAATACTGAACGTATCCTAAGCGCGTTTTACCGAAGGCTCAACGTATAACAAATGCCAAAGGTAAACGCTTATTAAAAATGTGAGAGCCGCAGAAAAACGAACACTTAAATAAATTATAACTTGCTGTCTGCCCGTGAGCCGTTCTCCTGAAAGGCTTGTTTAGCCAAATACATAACGAAACTATCTATAAATTTGAGCAATTAAAAACGATTAAGTTCAACCGTTAAGTTGTCACCATCACTGTATAACTGGATCCAAGGAGAAGCAGATCTAGAAGAAGATAAGCTAGGCACATTCCATACACTCAGTTGCTCTGCTGAACCGTGAGGCGCATTGATGAATTCGACGAGTTGTTTATCTACCTCATCAAAACCAACGCCCTCATGTTTCGCTTGTTCAAGTTGAGCGACCACATCGAACTCATCCTCGCCAATACGAATTGAGCTAAGAGTAAAGCCATCTTGGCGAAGGTACGCCTGAAGCTTTGTGTAACTTAGGTTCGAATATGGCAGGTTAAAGCGAACCACACCTACGCTTGAGTCACCCAATTCCAGTTCAACATAAACATCCAAATCGTAATATTGAGTGAGGTCACTGCACAACAGAGTGCCTTCAACTTCGCCACAATCCATAAGATCGATATCGTTAATATAGTTTTGAGAACTCGGTTGAGTTGGGTTGCTATTGAATACCGTCCGTAACCACCAGCTTTCACTCGCCTGCGCAGAAAATGAAAGGGTATTCAGAGTCAATAACAAAGGTAGGATTAAGCTAGGAAGAGTTCTCATTATTTGTGCTTATTTCACGCGGTATGGAGCGTGCATTATACGTGACCAATCAACAAACAACTGCTCGATTTACATCTATAAAACTAAAAATATTGCTCAACGATAAGATTAACAAACTTGATACTAAGAAGAGTTGCACTCTGTTATATCTGTCGTCACACAATACACCCCATGAATGTGTCATAATGTTGAAATTAATGAATAATTTACAAGGAACGTCCATGACTGCAACGAACTATCTCAACCAATTGAACCAAAAGTATCTTGCGACTCATAAAGCGAAAGAAGACTTCTTTTGGGATACTTATATGGGGATCAGTGACGACCATGATGGCTCGACACTCGCGCAGACCCAATGGACTGAGTTTCTTAGCTCTGCCGAGCAAATTGCTGCTATCGAAACGCAGCTAGCTACTATCGAAGAAATTCAAGACCCTCAAGAAAAAGAGAGCACGCTAACAGGCTTGAATGGTTGGTTAGCGACCTTTAGATCTCACGCTATTGAGTCTGAGCAGTCACAGAAGCTTAAAGCCGAACTCATAAAGTTTGAGGCTGAACTGTTTGAGAAAAAACAGAATCATGTAATGACTTACGTGAATGAAGCGGGCGACGACACTGAAGGGTCGTTACCGGTTCTAGGTTCAACAATAAGAACCAATAGTAATGAAAAAGTTAGGCTTTCAGCTCACCAAACACTACTAGGTTTAGAGCAGTGGCTGCTGGCTAACGGCTTCATTGAACTCATCAAAAAACGCAACCAGTTTGCTCAATCGCTGGGTTTCAAAACCTTTTTTGATTATTCCGTCGTTAAAACCGAGCAGATGACAACAGAGCAACTGTTTACAATTCTGGATGACTTTGAAGTTCGCACGCGAGATAACCATCAACAAAGCCTAGAGAGCTTAACTCAGAAAAAAGGTCAGAGCGCTCTAGAAGCCCATAATTTCACCTACTCTTTTGCAGGTGACGTCATGAATGACTTAGACCCTTATGTTCCATTTTCAAAGTCACTAAGGCGTTGGGTTGAGTCTTTTGGTCGTCTTAATATCGAATACTCACAAGCAACATTGAAATTAGATTTGCTTGATCGTAAAGGAAAGTATCCAAACGGTTTCTGTCATGGGCCAGTTCCTTCTTTCTACGATCAAGATACTTGGGTAGCTGCACAGGTCAACTTCACGAGCAACGCCAAGCCCGACCAAATCGGCAGCGGTTATGATGGTATCAATACGCTGTTTCACGAGGGCGGCCACGCTGCACATTTCGCTAATGTTAAAATGAATGCGCCTTGTTTCTCTCAAGAATTTGCACCAACATCGATGGCTTATGCCGAAACTCAATCCATGTTCTGTGACAGCTTATTGAATGACGCCGATTGGCTAAAACAATATGCCCTGGATTCAGAAGGCCAAGCAGTACCTGATGAGCTAATCAAAGCCATCATAGATAACAAACAACCGTTCAGAGCCTACCAAGAACGAAGCATTCTTGTTGTTCCCTATTTCGAACGAGCACTTTACGAATTGGCGGATGAAGATCTGACACCTGAAAAGATCACTGCTCTTGCTCGTAGCAGTGAGAAAACGATTCTTGGATTGGCTTGTAGCCCTCGCCCATTGATGGCGATTCCACATCTATTGTCGGATGAAGCCTCATGCGCATATCAGGGTTACTTATTAGCTCATATGGCCGTGTATCAAACTCGTGCATATTTCACCGATAAGTTTGGCTACTTAACGGATAACCCAGAGATCGGCCCTTTGTTAGCTAAGCACTATTGGCACCAAGGAAATAGCGTGAATCATAATGGGACAATCGAAAGCCTGACTGGGGAAGGTTTTAATGCCAAGTACCTCGCTGACGAGTGCAACTTATCGCCAGAAGAAGCTTGGGCTATTGAAGATCAAAAAATCAAACAGCTGTCGACAAGAGAACGAGCACCCGTCGCTGATTTGAATGCGAAGATATCAATCGTTGATGGGACAACCGAGTTGGCGAATAATGATAAGTCAAACCATCAGATGTGTGATGAGTTTGAACACTTTATCGTTGGGCAATACGGCCGATAGCGGGTGCTGAGCATCTGTAATCAAGGTTGAACCAAAAAACTCAAACGAAAAAAAGGACGATATTTAATCGTCCTTTTTATTTACAGCATCGACCCTACACAGTGACACAATTTAAACGAGATTGAACATCAAAAATAATGTCGACAGAATCAAGGCTTCTTAGTGATTTCCTATGAATACCACATATCTGCCCTGTCAAAACAATATAAAACTTTTCTGTTTTGAGTAAATTCCAAGCTTCATCAAGAGATTCAGCATAAACCTTGTTCTTGAGATCTTGCGGGCGAGTACCTGCAACTCTTCCATGTTTACGCGCCAATTCAAATAATCCATTTCGATTCGGTTTACATGTAAACAGAGTGTCATTTCCGTAAATAACACCCTTGGCAGTAATGCTCTTAACCATTACATTCTCCAGATTATCATTCCACTCATAACACTGAGTGCCAAACCACATATCGGTTGGATTCTTAAACGGCAAAACGAAGAGAACATGGTGTAACGACCGAGCATGCGACACACCATAGCAATCAGATTTAAAGTTCTTAAGCTCTCAAAGCTATTAAGAGCTTAGAAGTAGTAGTAAGCTGCTGCGAATACGTGTGTTTCTTCGTCGTACTGTGCGCTAGTTGAACCCATGCGTGCACCATCAATATCTTGTTTGATATCAATACCCATGTCAGCGTTGTCTGCAATACGGTACATTGCCGCGATGTTGATGTAAGAAGCATCTACGTCCGCTTGGCCATCAAATTCATTGCTGTTAGAGGCGTAACCAGCTGCAATTGTTAGGTCTTCAGATACCGCGTAACCACCTGAAACGTAGTAACCCGTGTCTTTCTCAGAATCTGCGTCATCAATCCAAGAGTTCATACCTAGTGTTAGATCACCAATTTTTACGTTACCAGTTACCGTGTAAACTTCGTAATTAGCTTCGTAATCACGGTTTTCGTAACCTGCGTATAGGTTGAATACTTCTTGCTCTAGACCGATGTAGCCGTTCACACCTTTGTCGAACTTATCATTGTTACGAGAATCTTTCGTTTCGAAGTAAGAGATACCGTAAGCGATACCGCTTGTTGCACCCTGGAACTTAACAACATTGAAGCCGTCAGAAGCATCACCAGCAGAAGCGCCAAACTCGTAAGTGTTATCACCAGCACCGTCAACTTTATCTAGTGCTGTATCATTTTCCCAACCGAATGAAGCGATACCGAAACCAGTGTCAAAACCAAGCCAAGCTTTGTCTACATCAGCAGCAGGGCCAGTATCGATGCCATTTGTCCACTTGTAGTTAACTGAATCATTCGCTGAAACGTTATTGTCTGTTGTGTAGTTCACCATCAAGTCTGTTTCGAAGTAACCAACAATACGGTTGTTACGGTAGTTTACTGCAAGTGTTAGGCCTGTAGCCCAGTCATCGTAGAATGCTTTAGAACCAGTGTCGTAGTAACCGCCAACACCCATAGCACCAGATACTGAGAATTGATCTTTATGCATTGAATCAAATGCGAACATGTCTTCATTTTGGCTGTTTTGGCTGCTTGTATTTACCGCGAAAGCTGAACTTGAAATGCTTGCAATCGCAAGTGCTACTAATGTCTTTTTCATAATAACCACTACCTATATATTGATTCGGCCTTGTTAGTCCGGCCTTTTGGAGTAGCGCTATTGTTCAAAAATTTGTGTTGTGGATATACCGTAAAACTACTGGAATTTTATCGTTGCGATGAATTTAATTACATAATGATATATTGATATTACTTTTATATTGAGAAGCGCAACCCAAGCGTAAACCCAATATCAGTGCTGTTATCCATATTGCGAATATTCTCTGTCATCAAGGCTTCTAAACTAAACCTATTGAATCGGTACCTATAACC
The DNA here is from genome assembly GCF_041475145.1 of Vibrio sp. 10N.222.49.A3. Taxonomy (NCBI): domain Bacteria; kingdom Pseudomonadati; phylum Pseudomonadota; class Gammaproteobacteria; order Vibrionales; family Vibrionaceae; genus Vibrio; species Vibrio sp. 10N.222.49.A3. The sequence continues at coordinate 37,706 of NZ_JBFRVM010000114.1, read as the reverse complement.
TAGCACCACTTCATTAGACGGCTCTGAAAAATCTGGTTCATCCGTTGCCCACCCTTGATAATTTAAAGACTCAACTAACAAACTGTGCCGAGCATTAAACATATACTCATACCCTAATGCCCAACTTGCGCTGAACCCCTTTAAACTAACTAAGTAGTCATCACCGTTACGGTGAACCAAACCTACCGTTGAAAAAAAGTTATGCCTTAAGGTGATAAAGCTGTAGTTAAGTTGGACGCCTTGTTCGAAGCTAGTTCTGGCAAACCGGCCACTTTTTACGTTGTTGTAAAATAAAGAGCCACCAGCAGAGAGCGACATCGGCCCTCTAGAATGCAACAGAAGCTCATTGTAAAAAGTCAGCGCATTGGTTAAATCATCCCCCTCAAAATCAGACACATGAACCCCTGCATGATTAAAATCCATGGTGAACTGATCTTCAGCCACTTCATCACGGCCATTTTGTCCAATACCAAACAGATCGTGAAAACCCATCACAAAACTGTCTAAACCATTATCTTTTGCAGTCACAACTCGATAATCCAGCTCGGTTTTCCAAATTGGAGATGCTTGCCACTCAATCGCAATATTTGACTGGTTTTGATAATAGTCGAGCGAATACGCACTCGTGTGTGCCCATATACTGGCTTGGGTATAAGAGGACTTGAACTCAATAGTCCCCACCCTTTTGGGCTGAGCAGAACGAAGTTGTGTTGAAAGCACATTTGAATGAATAGGTGACTGCGCATAGACAAACATTGGGGATGCGTTCGCGCTTGCAGTAGGATGAAAAAAAGTCAGTATCGAGACTGAAATACTCAGTAACGCCCTTAAACTTATCACAGTGTTTACTCGGTTGTATAAATGCCCGATTTTATTAAAAAACACCGTTCAATTAATGCAGTAGATCTACCGCTTATCATCCTAACATTTAGATTAAAGAGTTATAAAAAAACGAAAATTAGAACCTCTCGAAAATATAAACATCTTATCTTGCACTGTGCTTTACGAACGCATAGTCTTCGGGATATTAACCTGATGAATATATTGATAGAGGAAAGGTATGTCGGCTACTAACCTAAATTTTGAACAATTGTTGATGAAGCAATCAACGACTCTCATCAATAGCGATCCTAAGTGTTTTCAAGCTACTTGGTCAGAAGCGAGCTTTGACGTACTCGATTGGTTTGGGATGGATCGTTTAACACTCTACCCTAACTCAATGGTCTTACTGGAAGACGGAAAGACTTGTTCAGTATCGAAAGCGAACATACCTCCGGTTAATAAACAGAGTCTCATTGGTGGCAACTATCTTGATTATCTAAAGCTGCTAAAGACCAAAAAAACTTATCTCGCGTTTTCGAAAGACGACCTTGAGAACACTCAGAATTACGTATTAAAGCAGTTATACAAAGAAGGGGGCCGATGGCACTGCATCATTCCTTTGCAACTCTTTAACCAACGCTGGGGAGCACTGTCTTTTACTAACTTTCACGACAACGATACCACTTTCGCTCTCGAAGACATCCAGCGCTTAAAATTAGTCTGTGAGCTTTGGCTCTGTTATTGGCAGCACTCAACGCTAGCCAGAACATTAAAGCAAAATGAGAATCGGCTAGAAGATGACAGTGACAAATTACTCTTACTCACCAAGAAGCAGACCAAAGTGTTGGCCCTTATTGCTCAAGGCCTAAGTGCAAAAGAGTGTGCGGAACAGCTCCATCTAAGCTCTCGAACTATAGAATCGCATAAGTACAGAATGCTTGGATTACTCGATTTGAACAACCACAATGACCTTCTTCAGTTCGCGTTGCGTAATGGGTTAGGTATTACAGAAAACCTGCACACAACGCGTTAAAGCAATCTATTGACCCTGTCAATCATTCTGTGTTCGATGACCTTCAGCTCTTTATATCTGAAGGTTCTGTATTTCTGAAAGTTCTATATTTCTTGAGTTTAAGGACACTGGCTACTCGTTACCTTCACTCAGAGCAAATTTAATTTCATCCGACGAAAAGCCTTTTCGACTTAGCATAGCGTAAGCCTTTGAGCGCTCTTTGTGATCGTTGAGGTCATAAGATTTCTTTTGTAGTTGTTCTAAACACGAAGAGTAAAAATCCAGTTGCTCTTCGTTAATTAACCGATCGACCAATTGTGGCAATTCGCTCGTGTCTATTTGTCGCTGTCTAAGCTCTTGCTGAATAGCAGTCAAGCCTTTGCCTTTACGAGCATACTTAAGCACTTCTTTTTCCAAATCGGCTTTCTCTGCCTTAATTTGAATATTACTCTTCAGTTCATGCGCTTGTGGGTGCTGGTCAATCGCTACCTTAACTTGTTGATAGCTAAAACCACGCTTTTGCAGCGTCGCAACCAACTTTTCACGACTCATGGTAAAGCTTGTGTAGTAGTGGTTGATTCGGTCTATCAAGATAGTTTGTTCATCAATAGACTTTTCGAAAGACACCTTATGGATAGCATCAGAAATCACTGAGTCCGTCAGGCCTTTCTTTTTCAATTTTTCAACAATATACCGAGAACCAAATTCACCTGAGAACGCTTGTTCTACGAATTGTTCAGCAAACATTTGGTCAGACTTGAGATACCCAAACCCTTTCAAAGTATTCAACGTTTCATCAATCCATTCTTGATTGTCGGTTTTCACTTTGAGCTTCGCTACCAACTCACTTTCTGTCATATCTCTCTGAGTTAAATGCCACATCGCAGAGTTCATGACGCTTTCGATTCGCGTCGCTTTTCTTACCGTTGTATTTCTACCATTCGTTTTTTGCTGTGAATCATCCATTCGATTTCAACTGTCCAAACTAAGCCTACCCCATCATAACGTAATTCTAAGGTGGTTGAGTTACCTAAAAGAGTGAAGCTCAATATAATACCAATCGTAGTAAATAACTGTTCACCCTAGCTGGTTAAAACGCTCGATAACGGCGTTAGAACTTTTGATTGTAGAATAACTACTTATCAAAAATTTCTGCCTTGTTCTCAAGCCTTTTTCCTGCGCTATTTCTGATCACTTACTTACTGTGATTGGTATAAACTGGCAGCCAATAAAAATGGACGCTTATTCAGCGTCCATTTGATATCACATTAAGTAGAAATCGACCTTAAGCCGTACTTAGTTTTTTTGGATTAGCTCTCTTCGTGATTGTAAACATGTACATCTCGTTGAGGGAATGGAATCGTGATGCCTTCTTCATCGAAGCGTTTCTTCACGGTTTCCGTCACATCCCAATACACTTCCCAGTAGTCATCTGTCTTAACCCAAGGTCTTACAACAAAATCAACTGAAGACGTATTCAAGGTGTGAAGCTTGATCATATGCTCTGGTTTTTTCAACACTAGAGGGTGAGCAAGAATGATGTCGTTCAATACCGATTTTGCTTTATCGATATCATCTGAGTAACCGATACCAAAAACCATATCAACACGTCTCACACGCTCTGCTGTGATGTTGTTGATCACGTCACCCCAGATCTTGTTGTTTGGGATCACCAAGCGTTGGTTATCGATGGTTTGAACGGTTGTCGATACTAAGCTCATGTCTTTTACAGTGCCTTGAACACCAGCGACTTTGACCATGTCGCCAACATCGTACGGACGGTAGATCAAGATCATCAAGCCCGATGCAAAGTTAGACAGCGTATCTTGCAATGCAAAACCAATGATGACACCCGCAACACCGAAACCCGTTAATAGTGGTGCTAGCTCAATCCCTATTTGAGACAGGGCGATCAGCAAACCAACAAACACGACCGCTTTAGATGCAATTGATACAAAGAAGTCCTGCATCAATACACTGAAGTCCATTTTAGAGTGCGAAACACTCTTACGAACGGTTTTACGAGCCACATTAGCAATAAGGCGAGTTACATACAAAATACCGAGGAAAAGCGCGAGTTTAACGATAAATGAAGGGGTATTTTCAAAAGCCCATGAACTGAATGAACGAAGCCAACCATCCAACAACTCCAGTGCAACATCAACATCCAATACATCAGCGTTAATGTCGCCGGTGGTCGCTAATAGAATACGCTTGTACGAGGTGACATCCACACCAAATGGCACCATCATGGAGATACTTTTCTCTAAGCTGGCAACCATAACGCTGGTTCGTTCTCTGAAACGTATTAACTCAGTTTTTATCGTCGCCTTTTCTTCTTCACTAACAAAAGACAAACGGCGCTCTAAATCTTGACGCTGCGTGTCTGTGTAGAGAATCGCATTTGTCAGATATTGCGAACGAGAAACTAGTGCGGTTTTTAACTGACTTTCCGCAGCCGATACATCAACACCTCGATCTTTTGACCAACTTAAGGTCTTAGAAAGTTGCTGATAGTAGTCATCCATCATTCCGATACGTTTTTGAATCAACAATTCAAGACGCTTTTTTGCATCCCCTTCAGCCGAACGGTTGTCTTTGCTCATAGAGACAATTTTAACTTCGTTCAATGACAGTAAATGCTGTAAAAGCTCGACTTGCTGGGCAAGAACAGCGTCTAAGCCTTGCTTCTTATCAGATGATAATTGAGAGGAGATCTCTTTACGTAGTGCTTGGTTCTTTCTTCGCAATATGTCTTCTAGAAACGGCTTTTCAGCATCGTGCGCTGTTTCTAATGTAGCGAGGTCCAGCATTAGCTGGTCTTGTACTTCTGCTATTTTATCGACGCTTTGCGCAAAACTTCCAAATGCGACAAACGCCAACATTAACAATAGACAACGCCAAACCTTCATCATACTAATTCCTATTATTGTCTAAATTGACCCTATAAATAGTAGTAAAAAGAAGATGGATAACAAGCATTTAAACGTATGTTGTGTTAAAACTTTGCAAATTATCAGCCTGTATCTAATATTTGAGAGTTCCAATCCCCTCTTATGACCTGTAGAGTACGCAACCAACAAAGAACAACAGCCAATATCGTCATTTAGGTGCATGTACTAAATCGCCTTAAATCCTATGTTGGCTCACAGCAAAAGAGCATAAAAATGAACAACGAACTTGATGTTATTGAGTCTCTAGAAGAGCTAGAGCAATTCCTAATTTCAGTAGAAGCAGGGGGCTTAGGTCTTGAAGACGTTGAAGGCGTAGGTATGGCCACCAATAATTCTGATGGTCGTCATTTCGTTGCAGTATTCAACAGCAGTCACAAGGTTTTACTCGCTCGCTGGATCACTAAAGAAATCTTTGAAAATGGTAAAGACCTTGTGCGCAACGGTCCTCGCCGTTCTCACTAAATCTTTCCAATAGCACCAATGGTTAAAGCCCAATATGTCCATCTGCGATCTGTTGGGCTTTTTTGTATCTCCTCATGATGAATAGAGCATTCTATACAGGATAAATTAGCGATAACTTCCAGTTGTTGTGAACTTTATCTAGAACTCAATGTCGTATTCGCGTGAGTTGTTGTTTATGCATCGTGTATCTACGGTATATCGCGTTTATGCATCGTTTCACTTTAACAATTTCATGACTTGTGACTCGAAGAGAACTTATTTAAGCTAGCCACAATTCAACAAGCTCGCTTGAGCGACTAACGACTAACTGATTCGACTACTGACTGATTTGCTGAATACACCATTACTTTTCTTATCTCAACAGAACCGCCGACAAAAGCATTCGCTTTGGGCGCTGTTCCTTACCGGACTGGTTATCGTAACCTGTCTGGCGAGTACGCTTTCTACAAACAAAGTAACTTCTTCAGCTTCCTTAATTGGACAATCAATACTTGTCGGCGCAGAAACCAGCCACCCACAAGCAATCGGCGCATATTTCGATAAAATGTCTGAGCTCTATGCCAGCGTTTTTGGTTCAGAAGCTTCTAAAACTCTGTCAGCGCCAAACTCTAGCGCGTGCAGCCTAAGCTCCAAAATGCTCACCTTCGCAACACCTAAAACAGGTTGGCTGATTCCTTTTATCCTGTTTATTGCTGTTGCGTACAGCCTATCACCACACATATCGAGATTGTCTAGAGATAACCATCGCTCTTCTCGACCTACAAAACACCGCTTACATCTAAAGCACTGTATATTTAGAGAGTAAATAACCGGGCTACTACACCCTTTTATTTATTTTTTGGAGATACATTTGTGTACAACACACTACTAACTAAGTTTGTCGATTCGTTGGCATTCTGCATGCGTACATGCGCGAAAGCGCTAGTCACTGCCCTTTTGGTTATGACGTCATTTACTGCTTTGGCACAGACGACGGGCTGGCTCAGCGTGCCTGAACATCCACCAGTCAAGATGCGAATGATGTCGACGGGTGAACAATCGGACGACGGTTCTAAGATTCAAACCGTACTGGATGTCGTTCTCGACGGCGATTGGAAAACCTATTGGCGTAGCCCCGGCGAAGGTGGTATTCCGCCAAGTTGGGACTGGTCTGGTTCAACAAACATAGAGTCGGTAGAGTGGCATTGGCCGATCCCTAAGTACTACGAACAACTCGACGTGATGACGTTAGGCTACAAAAAACACGTCAGCTTTCCCGTTACGTTGACACTGAAAGACAACACGACGCCAGCACTGTTCAAGGCGTCGTTCACCTTTCCGTCGTGCACCAATATCTGTGTGTTAACCGATTACGACATCGAATTGCCGATTGATCCGCAAACATTAGAGCTCGATGAAGAAGCGATGTTCTTGTTCAATCAAGGCATGAGCCAATCTCCACGAGAAGCTAACCGCACTTCAGTGAACGGCCTGTTCTGGGATAAAAGCAAACAACAACTGGTGACTCAGCTAACAAGTAAGGAAGGCTGGGATAAACCGATGGTATTGATTGATGGGCAAGAAGTGCTTGATGACTTCTTCTCTCCACCAACCGTCCACATCACAGACAATACAATGACCGCAGTATTCGATGTGAGTAACTGGATCGGCGAGGTCGACTTAACGGATCGCACAGTGAGTATTACCGTTTCAGATACTAACTTTGCAGAAGAGATGACCGCGCAAGTTGGGTCAGACCCGATAGCTTACCAAATAAGCAACAACGGCTTTTCGGCGATGATAGGCTTCGCTTTAATTGGTGGTTTGATCCTCAACATCATGCCATGTGTGTTGCCAGTATTAGGAATGAAATTAAACAGCATCATTCAAAACCAAGGTGCATCTAATAGTCATATCCGACTCTCATTCTTAGCTTCTGCTTCAGGTGTCATTACATCATTTGCGCTGTTAGCGCTAGGTATGACCGCTCTAAAAATGGGTGGTAATGCGATTGGTTGGGGAATCCAATTCCAAAACGTTTGGTTTATCGGGTTCATGCTGATCATCACTTTACTGTTCTCGATTAACCTGCTTGGGTTATTCGAATTCAGATTACCATCAGGTTTAAACACTTGGATGGCAACCAAAGGCGATGACTCACATTCAGGCCACTTTGTTCAAGGCATGTTTGCAACGCTACTAGCAACGCCATGTAGTGCGCCATTCCTAGGAACCGCTGTCGCGTATGCACTTGGAGCAAGCTATCAAGAGTTATGGGCTATCTTCATCGCACTCGGCATTGGTATGAGCGCACCTTGGTTGATCTTCGCGCTATTCCCAAGCCTAACCAAATTGCTTCCAAAGCCTGGGGCATGGATGTTCAAAGTTAAGCTGGTATTTGGCTTAATGATGTTCATTACCAGCCTATGGCTAACAAGCCTTCTGAGCCCATTCATTGGTAAATTCCCAACTATCCTGCTGTCGCTATTTATCGTGATTTCAGTACTGGTTTGGATTGGCATGAAACTGGGTCGCAAGGTGCTTATTCCTATCGTCGCAACCACAACCTTGGTGTTTGGTGCTGCATTGATCGTCGGTAGTGTCACCGCTGATAACTGGGCGACTCCGATTGTTGACGCTCTCGCTTGGCAAAAACTGGATGCGAAGCAAATCCCTCAGCTCGTTGATGAAGGCAAAACGGTGTTTGTTGATGTGACTGCTGATTGGTGTATCACCTGTAAAGCCAACAAGATCGGCGTCATCCTTCAAGATCCTGTCTACAGCCACCTACAGCAAGAAGACATTGTTTTGATGAAAGGTGATTGGACAACACCAAGTGAAAGTGTCACTCAATACTTACAAAGTAATGGGCGATTTGGTGTGCCATTTAACATCGTTTATGGCCCGAGCTATAAAAATGGTATTCCATTACCCGTGATTCTAGACAGTGGCACTGTTATTCAAGCCATCGACGCTGCGAGATAATTGATGAAGACGCCCAACAACGAACAAAAGCCTAGCTCTGCTGAAGACAACGCTGTAAAGGCTGAAACCAAAAAGCCAAGCCGTCTTAAGAAGTGGGGAAAGGAACTCGTTTCAATGATACTGATCGTTGGCGTGGTTTCGTTTGCCATGGATTTTTACCACAGTAGAAGCATGCCTCAAGGAGACGCGATTCCAATCGTGGGTCAGTCGATCCAAGGGGAAGATATTGATGTTATCGAGCTAAGCAAAAACGGTAAGCCCGTTATTGTCTATTTTTGGGCGACTTGGTGTAGCGCGTGCAAATTGGTGAGCCCGACGGTTAATAGCTTCAGCGACTCCCATCAAGTAGTTTCTGTCGCACTTTCATCTGGCCCAGACGAACGTGTTCAGCGCTTCTTAGACGCCAAAGAGTATGACTTCCCTGTTATCAATGATCTCTCTGGATCGATCAGCAGAAGTTGGGGAGTCAATGTCACGCCAAGTATTGTCATCATCAAAGATGGAAAGATCAGCAGCATCGCAACCGGCGTTACTTCCCCTATCGGCCTGTGGTTAAGAACCTACTTTGCATAACTCGCTCACTAAGAAAAACAGAGCAGAGTAAATGAACCGATTAAAGCCAATTTAACAAACAATAATACCGTGAGCGCGACCCAAAACGTGCTCACGATTATCAAGAATTAGAGAAAGACAACATGAAAAAACATCTGATTTGCACACTGATTTTAGGCTCACTAATGAGCACAAGTGCCTTCGCTGAGTTAAGCACAGAACAAACCCAGCAACTCGAAGAAATTAACCAGTTCCTGAAGGAGAATCCTTCTACTATTTCAGGATTGCATACCAGTTTAGAGCAGTATGTCGCAGGCCAAGCGCAAGCAAAGAAAGCTCAAGCTGAGAGTCACGACTGGTTATATAACAATGACGCTCACCCAATCACGGGCAACCCGAATGGCAAATCAGTAATCGTTAACTTTACTGACTACAACTGCCCTTACTGTAAGCGCTTGGAAAAAGGCTTGGTTCAATTAGCCTCTGAAAACAGCGACATTAAAGTGATCAACGTGTACTTGTCATTTAAGCAGCAACAAGTAGATGGCCTTGATACCAATGCAGCTCTATACGCCATGAAAGTATGGAAAGATAATCCAGAAGCCTTCCCTGAAGTCAACAGACTGCTGATGGCAAAAAGTGGTAGCCACACAATATCTTCACTACAAGCAGTGGCGAAGAAAACGGGAACAGAAGCCCAGTTGGACACTACAGATGAACAAAAGAACACGCTAATGACCAACCATCAAACCTTTAGCGCTCTGGGTTTAACAGGAACCCCAACAATGATGATGAATGATCAGGTGCTACCGGGCTATGTACCTTACGATCGACTAAAAGATATTATGGATGATGCTTTTTAATCAAGTTTAGATAGAGATAAAGATTCGAAAGAGAAGAGAATAAAAAGCCGACTAGCGTAACTCGCAGTCGGCTTTTTCATTGTTTGAATAAAGTAGATAATCCGTTTACCTTCAATCTAGATTTAAAGGTGAGTTGAACCCTAAAAACAATCGAAGTTAAAACGCGTACATTCTTTTATCCGTCGATAGTTCAAAGCAGTACTCTGCGTGCTTTCTAAGGCATTCAAACACTTCTCGATCCAACTTATAACTATCAACTTGGTCCGTTAATATCGCTAGAGATTCTTCCAGTGTCATACCTTTACGATAAGGGCGAGACTGGGTTAATGCTTGAAATACATCGACTACAGCAACAATTCTACTAGGTTGATCTAAATCTTCAGCCGTTTTACCCATCGGATAGCCTGAACCATCTAACCTTTCATGGTGATCGGAAGCCCACTGACACACCTGAGGCGAACTAAATAACTCCTGCAGCGCGAATCGAGTATCTGTCGCATGGCGTTTAATACAACAGTATTCTTCGTCAGTGAGCAAATCTGGCTTATGAAGAATGTCACCAGGGGTTTGCAGTTTGCCAATATCGTGAACTAAACCAGCTAAATAGAGCTTTCTCTGCGTTGTGTGTGAATAACCAAGTTGTTTAGCTAGATATTCAGAAAGTTGCCCTACCTTCAACGAGTGCTTGAAAGTGAACGAGCTTTTCGTATCAACGACATTAGCAATAAACTCGGCAAAGGCGACTGTCTCATCCAGCGACATTTGCTGAGAGAAAAAGGGCACAGGTTCAAAGTTATCTCTCATATTCTCGATGTAAGGGGTCTCCATCGAGAACCAAAAATCATCCAGATCGACCAACTCACACATGTGCTGTACAAGATTGGTTTCGAACATCTCATCCGCTTGCTCAGTCAAACGTCCAATAATGCTCGCTTTACCGTCTGGGGTTAGGTTCCCATAACGATCAGAAGCGGTTATGCCATATAGATAGTCAACTCTGTCAGCAAGCATCACAACTGCAGCCAGTTCCTTTTCTAATTCACTGATATTCATAGTCTTTAGATCTAACCAAGGGGTATGATGATAAAGAACTGGCTTAGCAAATATAGAAAGAACAGGGCACTCCTTTAAAATTTGGTAGCCCTTTTGACAATGGTAATAAGTCGAGTCGGGAACAAACCCCGAATTCAGTCGACGTTGCTCGTCTATTTGCGACACTCCGCAGTCGTGAATTAGCCCTAACGAAAATGCGAGCTGTGCCTGCTCCTCTTCCCACCCCACGCTCACAGCACATCGATATGCGATGTAACCCACCCTCTGTCCATGGTTTTTGCTTTCAAAACCGACGTTATCAAGCGCCTTAGCAATACCAAATAGAGCCTTTCTTAGGTCTACGGTTACCTCTTGGCAATGTTGATTCATTACTTAAGCCTAGTATTTTTATAGTTTTTATATATTTAGGCTGCTAATACTAATGCATGACCAACGATCATACCCGCAATTATTATAAGGTTTAATGTATTTCGTGATAGATCTAGCGTATCACGAATAATTCGTGCCACAAGTGGTTGCATATTCAAAATTGTGCGACATTATAACCTGCCGACCAAAAGACACTTAAATCATCAGCCAAAAGAAAAGGGAAAACATGTTTAAAACAGTTATCGATGAAGAGTTATCCATCGCTCTGGTTGAAGAGAACTTCGCATCTCATTACGCGGAAATTTCACAAAGCCAAAATGAGTATCTTAGCCAATGGTTAGCATGGCCACCGCACTGCAAAACAGAGCAGGACTTTAGGATCTTCATCCAGCGCTCGCTACATGATTACGCGGAAGGCAAAAGCATGACATGTGCGATTGTGTACAAAGACAATATCGTCGGTAACTGTAGCTTTAACACCATTGACCACAGCAAACAGAAAGTCACGATAGGCTATTGGTTGTCTGAGACTTACCAAGGTAACGGGATCGTTACACGCGTAGTTGAGAAGCTCATTGATATTGCTTTCAATGAGTTAGATATGGAAAAGGTGGAGATATCAGCTGCAACTGGCAACCAGAGTAGTCGCAAGGTTTGTGAGCGCTTACATTTCACATTAGAAGGTATCATAACTCGTAACGAGAACTTAAATGGCCGTATCATAGATCATGCTATTTATGGCCTTCATCGTTTAAGCGCCAACAATATCTAAGCTTGATTTTCTACTTGGTAAATTTTGCCAATTGATAGTGAATGATAATTGGTAATTAGTAAGTTAATTAAATTAGTAAGCCACGATATTAAACCGTGGCTTTCATTTTTAAGAGTCTAATTGGTCTCTTACTAAAATCATTTACGTGATCTTTGGGATTAAGATACAGAACTTGGCACCACCGCGATTGCTATCGCAGATCCGAATGTCCCAAGAAAGCTTTTTAGCCGCTGAAATCGCTATCGCTAGACCTAACCCTAACCCACCAGTTGCTGATGCTCTGCTAGAATCTAAGCGAGAAAACGGAAGGAATACTTCTTCACGCCTGTCCTCCGGTATCCCAGAGCCATTGTCTTCAAGCAGAACCAGCCAATTTTCTGAGTTCTCGTCCAGAGTTACCCAGACTTTGTCTTGTGTGTAATTCCCAGCGTTCTTAATCACGTTATCAAAAACCAAACGCGCCATCGAGCAATCACACTTAATTTTGCACTCTAGCTTTACTTTGGACTCAAAAATAACATTGTCTAACTCCGAGTAACGGATTCTATCTAAACAATACTCGCGAAGGTCAGCTTTCACTTTAACAAGCTCGAAGAAAGAATTATCCATGACATTCAACTTCGACAGCATGATAATTTCTGACGTGAGGTCGTTGATATCCCCGATGTAGGTATCAATATCATCGAAAAAAACCTGATGATGCTCTGGAGCTTCCCGCCTTAAGAGATCCGTCGCCAATTGAATACGGCTTAGCGGTGTACGGACTTCATGTGGAATCGCTTGAGCAAATATATGACTTTGTTTTACTTTGCTCTCAATCTCCTCAGCCATGAAGTTAAAACTTTTGGCTAGCTCAGACACTGGGTGTATATCATCTACGTCAGAGCGAGTACTCAGCTTCCCCTTACCAAACTGCTTCTGTTTCTCAACAAGTAACTCTATTCTTTCTTGAAAACGCCTAACAGGTAAGTAAACACTTGCGCCAATAGCGAAGATAACGGCCAACAAAAGCCCAATAAGAAAGTTTCTTTCTGAATCTTCATACCACTCAATTTCAGGTGAGAAGAAATCGCCTACCTCACTGAACGCAAAGCTAAACCTAGAATTTGGTAGCTGAAATACTGCCGAATAGAGATTATTTTCACTTAGGTATACCGGTACACCATTCAAGGTGGTAAATAACTCGCATCGTTGACACGGAGCCTCTCCCGACCAATTCTCCAACAGGCGTAAATTGAAAATATAAAATTGCTGGTAGCCTGTTCTGTCGAGTTCTTTATATAGCGAGTTTTCTCGGTTGTGTTGACGAACATACTGCTCAGAAAAGTAGATGCCATCATTAAGGAATATTTCGATCTGGGTACGCCGCATGTGCCCTTCACCAAGGTTCCAAAACAAAAATATCGTTGCCGACATCCCTGCCACAATTCCAAGGTACAAACGAGTAAACATAGAAACAGATCGAAGTTTCACCGCGATAGACTTATACAACCAGCATATACCCCTTGTTACGAACCGTACGGATCAACTGCTTATCTTTTGCATGCATACGCAGCTTCCGGCGCAACCCTGAAACACGCATATCAATAGAGCGGTCGTTAAAGGCATAATCAATACCTCTAAATAGCTGGCAACATTGATCTCGAGTAACGACCTGACAAATGTTATTAACAAGAAGATTTAGAATTTCAAACTCGGCAGAGGTGAGCTTTAGGTTCTGTCCATACAGAGTGGCACTTTGAGCTGTACTGTTGATCACAATTTCACCTGGGGTTTCAGCGGTCGTGTCAGGCTCAGCAACAACAGGGGCTGCGCGACGCAATAGTGCTTCAATTCGTGCCAATAATGCATGACCACGAATAGGTTTTGCTACGTAGTCATCCGCGCCAAACTTAAACAAACTAACCTCACTCATTTCATCAGCAGAGGCAGTCAATACTAAGATAATCCCATTATAAAATTCGCGAGCCTGTCGGCAAATCTGTGCGCCGCTCATTCCTGGAAGCATCAAGTCCAACAGAACGAGATCGGGTTCAATACTGCGGATCGCTTCAATGGCCAAATCCCCTTCATGGACAACGCTAACATTGTAGCCTTCAGCTTCGAGGTAAAGCGTAGTTAAACGCGCTATCGCCTGGTCATCTTCGACAATCAGCACTTTGGTTTTCGACATTTCTATCACCAGCATTTATTAAAAGCGAGGGCAGTATATATACTGTTCATATATCATCAATATTGTTATTGAAGTCACTAACTTACCGTACGCAAAACATATTAATCACTTTTGTACATACACGTTTACAAACCATCGTTCAGCAACAAAAACGCTCATTTATTGATTGATTTCCCGTCAAAAACGGAAAATCTAGACGCTTAAATGCTTACGTTTGCTTACCTTCTTACGCACACTTACATTAAAAGAATTTACAAAACTCATTCAAATAAACTTGCTAAACATTAATAACACAATAGTTAGTAACACTTCAAATCAACAAAATGACAGATTTTAAAACCGCGATCGTATTCTAAAAAATTGAAGAAAACGATTACTTAACCAATCAAATAGCATGTTCCATTATCAAGCTCTCTCCCCCTCTATCAAGTAAAGTCTTCTTCAAGTAACATTTATTCGGCTAATCATTAACTCAAATAATAAACAACGGTGACTTACTGATTAAACAAAAGTCACTTTGTCACAAGGCCACTTAAAGATGAACAAATCGCTTTTAATGTTACTAACCATAACCGCTTTGTTGGCAACACGAGTCACCGCTGCTCCTAATAAACATGAGGTGATGAATCAAATCAAAGCGCAAGTAAGCTCTTGGATAGATATTCAAGTCACACCACAAAATAGTATTATCCAAAAGATGGTCTTCAACTGTAATTTCTACCTAACAACCCCAAGCATTAAATCTCCAGATGGCAACGAAAGCAGCTCTGGTTCATATCGCTTTTATTCACATAATGGGGTAGTCGGCGCGATGACTGAACCTTTCACTACTCAACCCCTTCCAGAATTAACAATGTGTCTGAAAGAAGACTTCATCGTCACTAACCAAGATCAAGCCCAATTATTATTTGAAGCAATTGAGACGGTATACACAAATCATTCAATGTTTGACGATCGCTTCCCGAAAGAAATCGTCAAGACATCAACAGGTTGGAACTTCATCAACGGGGAAATTTTTGGGGACAATAAAGGCTATGCGATTGAAAGCACCCCGAAAGGAAAAGTAACCAAAATTATCCGTTCACTGAATCTTTAAACGCTATTTTTGTCGCTAATTTATCTTTAGCGCCTGATTTTTCTTTAACACATAGCTCCTTCACGGCTGTTAAAGATCAGAGTTCAATTTGATAGACGCACTGCCAAAGCACGACATCTGTCTGCATAAATCGATTAAAGTATGAGTTCCCCGAATTTATTATGATGACCAGCTACCAACCTTTCGAACATCTAAAGTGTCCTATCTGGATATATGACATTGATAATAAGCGAATAACCTGGGCAAACAGCAGTGCCCTCCCTCTTTGGGAGTCTGAATCTCTATTTGAACTGACCTCACGCGATTTTGGTGTTGAAATGTCAAAAGCGATCGAAGCAACGCTTGAAGAATATCAGAGACAATTTCAGCGAAATCAAAGTGTAAAGACTTGGTGGAACTTCACCCCAAAATACATTTCTAAACGCGCACTATGTCTTTTCTCTGGAATCCCATTACCCGATGGCCGAACAGGGATGCTAGCGCAAGTCATCGCAGAAGAAGAGAGCTTAAAACGCGATCTCACATACTCTGATGGTTCCAACCTCTCTCTTTTATTCAACAAAGTGGGAAGCGTAGTGAGTGCAAACTCCGCTTTTTCTAAAAACTACGGCTCGCCGTTTAGTCGCCTATCCGATTTTGTTTCAAGCGAAGAAGTTGCAGACCAATGGTTATTTTCAGCTCGCAAAGGTCGAGACATTTTGGAGGAAGTCAGCTGTAAAATTGAAAATAAAACCCACCACTTTGATGTTCATGGAAAGTGGTTGTTTGACAAAAGTGAACTGCTATTAAACCTAACCTGTACCACCAAACAAAAAGAAAATTTGATTAAAGCTCGATATAACGCAGAGCACGACTGTCTCACTGAGCTCTACAACCGCCGCGGGATCACCAAAAGGCTCGAATCGAGTATTGCCTGTCGCTCGCCCTTTGAATTGATGTTTGTGGACCTTGATGGCTTTAAGTTGGTGAATGACACTTATGGGCATAGTGTTGGTGACCAACTACTCAAAAAAGTTGGCAAGCGTCTTAAACAGATCCTCGACGAAACATGCACAATCGGTCGCTTTGGTGGTGATGAGTTCATCGTGATTGCTCACGCCCGAAAAAATCAAAATATCCCGTTACTCTGCTCTCGCATTATCGATTCTTTGAACAAAAGCTTCCAAATAAAAGGAATTGGCACCTTATCTGTAGGTTGCAGCATAGGTTCTGCTCATTTTCCAGATAATGCCACGGATAAAGAATCATTGTTAAAGCAGGCCGGAATGGCGATGCATGTTGCCAAAGCCAATGGTCGGAACCGCTTCCAAACTTTTACTCCAAATTTAGCGCAGATTCTGCATCGGCAAGTAGAGATACGCCATAGGTTAACTCTGGCACTAGAAGGTGATGACCTCAATCTTCATTACCAACCGATAATGGACACCAATAGCAATAAAGTTAAAGGGTTTGAAGCCCTACTTAGATGGTCGGATAAAGATCTGGGCAACATCGAGCCTGATGAGTTTATTAGCCTAGCGGAAGAAACTGGACAGATTGTTCCACTCGGAAAGTGGGTCCTTAACTCTGCACTTAAGCAACTGTCGATATGGCACCGAGAATTTGATGATGAATTGGTAATGAGCATCAATATCTCGTGTATTCAGATGCACACTACTTTTGCAGAGCAACTATCGGCAATGCTCAACTTCTACAACATACAACCTAAAAGTATCGCCCTTGAGATCACTGAATCCTCAATGATCTTCAAACACGGTGAAGTCAGACAAGCATTAGACGATATTTCAGCGCTAGGCGTTGAGCTACACCTTGACGACTTCGGCACTGGCTACTCCTCACTCTCTATGTTACATGACTTGCCAATTAGTACCGTTAAGCTAGATAAAAGCTTCGTCCATGGCACCTATAAAGGGAGCGAAGCGATTGTCCAAGCCACCTATGCTATCTGTGAAAAATTGGGGCTTAAGGTGGTTGCGGAAGGGGTCGAAACTGAAACACAAAAAGCTTTCTTAACCAGTTGCGGATATCAATATTTACAGGGATTTCTGTTCAGCAAACCTATCCCACCCGATGAAGTCGAAATGCGATTTTTGTCTAGTAGATAACTCGGCTCTAAGGGGGTTACTTACTAAAGCAATTAAACTCCCCAAGCACAATATAATTATGTAAGTGGTAAATGCGCAAATGCTATCAACTATACCGCTTACGTAAATTTTACGTCATACCCAAATCTAGATAATTTACACTTTGGTTAGTTGTAATTAAATCACCATTTAAATTACTCCCCAATGTCACCCTAATATAATTATCAATATCCAACCAACCAAAGTAGACATACTTATACTATGCTCTGGAAAATAATACTAGATATTACCTTTTCTTATAGATCGGGTAATCTTGAATTTATTTCCTTTATTTACATAAACTTAAATGACATTAAAATAAAACCATCCTTATAGAAACAGTCCGACTACAGAAGTAAAAACAAGTGCAATACAAATTAACATAGAAAATAAAACTATATTCTCAAAATTAACAATAAATAAACCATATCGAGATAATCATAAAAAACCGGGCAATCTGACATATAAATAATTTAATCATATAAACCAAAAGCCAAATTAGCTTTCCAAAGAGGGAATGACAAAAATTACAGAACAAGACAAAAAGTAAAAATCCAGCCCCTAGAAATGGATAAATGCCAAAATAAATGGATAAATCCACTTTACCCCTTGTAAATCATCAACTTTTATTTATAAATTCAAGTTTTGGGTGAACATCTCTATAACCTGTTATTGACCCCAAAATTCTGCGATTAGTATCAACATCTTGAGAGAAATAGTGACATTTTAGTTATGTTATTTAGAAAGGACTCTTAGGTTGAATGAAAATCTCAGCATCACATATCAATCACGTAAATATAATAACTATCGCTTAGGAGTTAAGCTATGCATTGTTCTTTCAATATAAACGATAACTATGAGAGCTTGCAATTAATTTATAATGAAGAAAAAATATACATAAAAAGGAACAGTAATAAGATATCAGAGGAAAGTCTTAATAGTAAAGAAAGTTTTGTTTTTAAATATCTTATTGAGCATTCATCGATATCAAACCCTCAATCTGCTAGAGATGTTGAAAAGTCATTTAAATTACACTTCGATGAAGAGTTCAGTTTATACGCTTTAAAGAATATTATTGCTTCGATAAGAAAAAAGTATAGAAATCTGTGTAAGAAAGCCAAAATTAACAATAATAGTGAACTTATCTCGAACCTTTATAAGGTTGGTTATTTTATCGATCTAGATAAAAGTACAACCAACCGTATAACACCAAAATACAACATCAACCAATTCAAGCTCAGCCATATCGAGATGTTGAAGCTGATGCTCAACACTTACCAAAAAGAGTTGATCAGAGGCTTTATAGCCGTTTGTACCGTTTCTTCATTTTTTTTGTTCGTTGTCTACTTCTTCCAAATCCTTTATACAACGAAAATTGCAGATGAATACAGTAAAAACGCAAAGCAAATAGTAGAGGAAGTAATGAACTATGGCTGTGATAGCGAAGTTGCAGTGTACGCATTGAGGCACTCACTTAACCTTGATTCTGTTTTGATGACAACGCCTTATGGTTCATGCTACATATCCAAAACACAATCAAAAATGGTTGAACTAGACCAAATTGAAAACTTTGACGATAGCCTAGATTTTGCTTATTCACGCTTCTCAGACCCCAAAGAGGACATCGAACTCATTGCGCGTATTTCTAAATGGTCTATTGAAGCTAGATATAAGAACTCATTACTCCCTCTTTTGGTTGATTCAGTTTCCATACAAAAAAATGGTCACTACATATTAAACCTAGGCGAAAACAGTCAGCCTATTTATCAAGCCCCACTTCCAACCGGTGCAACCATCACTTTCTACAGTGATGATATTGTGCTTCTGTGGGTCATTTTTTCTCTGGTGATCGCCACACTACGTTATCGCTCCTATATTCTGGGCTTTATGATCTACCTGTTGCGTTGGAAACACATCTCCTTTGAAGAAGAGCCCATCATCAACACCGAAGACAACAGCGTCCTGTATTACGAGTTGCTATCTCGTGTGCGTAACGTTGGCGTTTTAAGCTTCATCAACACCATGAGACGCACCAATTTACTCACCTTTCACACTATCTTGCTCATAGAGACGGTCAGAAAAGCCAAATTACACAACAGCCATGAGATCTATGGTGTCAACGTGTGTCCGAGCGCTTTGGTGGGGTCGAACTTCGCAAGGCTCAGAGAGCATTTGGCCGCGATGGAAACGAATGAATTTGTCGTCGAGATTACTGAATATTCGAATATTGGCTATGGATGTGAGGTTATCGATAACATTAAGGATATCAAAAAGCTTGGTATCACTATCGCTCTGGATGACTTTGGTACGGGCAATAACAACATCGAAATCATCAATGTTATCTCTCCGGCCTATCTAAAACTGGATCGTTGCTTTGTTAAGGATATCGAGTCAGGAGAGCACCATCAGGGTGTATTGCTTAATATCTCTGAGATTGGACGCTTATCAAATATCACGATGATTTATGAAGGTGTCGAGACGCGCAGGCAGCAATACATCTTGTGTCAGCTAGGCTACAACTTACATCAAGGCTACCTATATAGCCGACCCAATGACTCAGAGGAGCAATAGGCCCTGCCTAATAAAAATCTTGATGAGCAACCATTTCCTATTCAAATAATCATCGCTCATACAGCTGCTTGAAAGCCCACAAGGACGTAGGCTTCAAGTACCCTCCCCGCCAAACATGCTTTATCCAAATATAAAAATATCCGATCCATTTTCATAAAACCCTTGCCAATTCGTATAAAAAGGTTAGTGTTATACACATGTATATCACCATGCAGTTTTAATTATGACCGAATGGAAAGACGACCAACCGATCTTTAGGCAGCTTGCCTCAAAGATCAGTGACCAAATTCTTCAAGGTGTTTGGTTAGAGCAACAAGCATTACCCTCTGTGCGCGCGGTTGCTGCCGATCTCAAGATCAACCATCTTACTGTCATGAAAAGCTATAAGTTACTGGTGGATGAAGACTTGGTAGAGAAAAAACGCGGACAAGGCATGTATGTGGCCGAAGGGGCACTTCAAAAATTGAAAGAGTCTGCACACCAATCATTCATCAACACACAGATCCCAGCCATCGCTGAGACGCTAGGCATCATTGATATGAGTGTCGAAGAACTCGTGAAACAGCTAGAACAACATATAAAGGACAAGTCATGAGTACTTTACTTTCAGTGAAAAACGTAACCAAAACCTATTCAAATCAAGTGGGTGTCGAGAACATCAGCTTTGAGTTAAAACCGGGGCAAGTGCTTGGTCTGCTAGGCCACAATGGCGCAGGGAAATCGACTCTGATCAAATCACTGCTTGGCGGACACAGCTATCAAGGTGAGATAGAAGTTAACGGCTATCACCCTATCCACCAGCATGCAGAACTCATGTTGCACCTGTCGTACATTTCAGATGTTAATGTGCTACCCGAGTGGATGACCGTTAAACAACTGCTTCGATACACCCAAGGCGTGCACCCAAGCTTCAACAAGCAAAAAGCAGAACAGACGTTAAGTAGCACCAACATTAAGCTGTCTTCAACGATCAAACAGCTTTCTAAAGGGATGAAGGTACAACTTCACCTTGCAATCATTATCGCGACCGACACTCAAGTGTTGATCTTAGATGAGCCAACGCTAGGTCTAGATCTGCTCTACCGCGATACTTTTTATCGCCACCTCCTAGAGTGGTTCCATGACGGCGAACGCGCGATGATCATTGCCAGCCATGAGGTTTCAGAAATTGAACACCTATTAACGGACGTATTGATTCTAAAACAAGGCCATTGTGTGCTGCAAAAGAGCATGGAAGACATCGAGAACGACTATTTCATTATCGATGTCGCAAACAACCACTCAAGCGAAATTCAGAAACTCAATCCACTGACCTCACAGCCAGGGCTAGGAACCACTAAGTGGTTATTGGAAGGTCAATACAAAGCGCAAGTTGAATCATTGGGTAACATCTACAACGTTGGTCTCGCAGACCTATTCCTTGCAACACAGACGGAGAAGGCATAATGCACCCAACTTTTTATATGCTAGAAAAAGAACTGATCGAGCACAAAATTAACACTCGATTGCCTCTGTTTATCGCGTTATGTGGTTTCTTGCTGTTCGTTAGTTTGTTTTTCAATGGCGCAGCGCAGCATGAGTTTTTCTTCCAAATGGAAGTGAATGGTGACGTAAGCGACATACACAGAGAGTTCGCACAAGACCTCAACTCAGTGATCTACTTTGGTGCTGGCCTTATTTCACTCATACTTTCGACGCTTTACATCCCTAAAACACTGCGTAAAGAGCGCCAAGAAGGCAGTTCGATGTTTTGGAGAAGCATGCCAGTATCCAATGCCATGACTCACTGCGTGAAGCTAGGCTTCGGTCTAGTGGTTATTCCGGCTATCTGCGCGCTATTAGTTCTATTCGCCGACTTCCTATTCTGGATATTGAACGTCTCAAGCGAACAACAATTGGCATTGATAGTAGAGCAGCAATCACTGTTTTATGTGCTTAGCAATTGGTTGGTATTCTTTGGGCGAATGATGTTAGTTGCACTGGTTTTATTGCCACTAGCAACCGTTACTCTGGCAATTTCGCAGTTAGTGAATTCTCCACTGCTTGTCATTTTTATCTCAAGCTATGCGATTAAGTTACTCTCGGTCGCCGTATTTGGATTCTATGGCATCAATGACTTCTTCTCTCTCATCGCATCACTACCAATAAAGGTACTAACGGCGAGCAACCCATTCAGTGCGATTGCAGAAGCGCCGGTTTTGTCTTTGGGTATTTATGTACTGATTGGTGTTGGCGGGTGTCTACTGAGCTTGAAGCTGAACCGAACCGATGATGTCAGTTTGAAGACGCTGTTCCATCGATAGAGTCACTTATTCTGAGCTCTCAACGGGTAACCAAATCAGATATCAAAATCTAAATCAAAGCTTCTGAGAAATCGGGAGCTTTTTTGATCACGACTTTGCGATATAGGAATGGGAAACAAGGACAAAGGATTTTAGTTGGGAGTAACAGAGTGAAGAAACAAGAGAATCTAAGAGGAGGTATTAATGAGCTGACATTGAATTGCATTGTTGTTAATGCTTGTCAGCTCTTTGGGGGATGATTTCTTTAGTCGCCGACCAGATGAAGGTCCTTGAGAGTGCTATTGAAATCGATTTGTTACGTTTTACATATGATTAAGCTTTTCAGCTTTCTTATTTTAAAGCTTTACGATTTAAAGCTTCTTTCGCTGTGTCTTTCCAGTATTGGATGCGAACGCGATGAAGCTGTGCTCTTCTCATTTTTTTCATAAGGGATATTTCCTTTTCTTTAACTGCTCTTCATGAGCTATTTTTATTGCCAACCATTCGAATCTAACGGTGTTTGATGTCCAGATCAATGATACAAATCACAAAATTTATAGAGTTTTGAGTACCATTTACATCAAAGTATGACCTAGATATCAACTATGGCTCAATTCAATCCTATGAGCCGCTCTTCAAAATTAAGGTTAGTTCTCTCAGATGACAAATTCATTTCAGTATCAATACAGTTCAATGATACTAATTTAATAGACCGGACCAACGCTGATTTAGTTCCAGCATCTTATCTTTTATTACTCGCCTCACCCGCAAAGTTACAGTGTAACTAGGCCTGTATTCAATGTGAACAATTAATCGCCACATTAGCCTATACGTCACAACATCAAAATGGGATTATGTTTGTAACGGGTTGAGCTTTTGATAGAAAAAAGCTGTAGTGAATAAAATTAAATGGACGTAATTATGAGTAAAGTAATTCTGCAAGGGCATATTCTCGTGCCAGACAACGACCTAGAAGCCGTGACACAAGCCTTGGTTGTACACAAAGAACTGACACTGGAAGAACCTGGTTGTATTGTGTTTCGAGTCAGTCAAAGCACGCTTCAACCTAATCGCTTTGAAGTGTATGAAGAATTCACTAGCCGAGAAGCATTCGAAGCGCACCAACAGCGAGTAAAAACGTCTGAATGGAGTGAAACCTCCAAGAACGTGACACGTCATTACCAAGTCACCGATGTTCCGACATCATAATGATACATCCGCTAGCCAACAGTATCGTCACGTTGATCAAGCAAGATCCCTTACGAATGCAGGTTTTAGACTGTGTCGCTCAGCTGGATTTGCCGCAGTGCTATGTTGCTGCGGGCTTTGTGAGAAACCTCGTTTGGGATCACTTGCATGACTTTGACTCCCCGACGCCTCTCAATGATATTGATGTGATCTACTTTGATACCATTGATACCTCCTACGAATCGGATCTTCGATACGAGGCTCAGCTTAAACAACGCTTACCTGAATTGAATTGGCAAGTTCGCAATCAAGCCAACATGCACACCAGAAATGGGGATGAACCTTACCAAGGCTCATTGGATGCGATGCGTTACTGGCCAGAGAAAGAAACCACAGTCGCCGTCAAGCAAAGCCCGACAGGGGAAATCGAGTGCATTTCGGCTTTTGGTTTAGAGAGTTTGTTTGATTTAAAGATCACACCGAATCCCAATCGCAGCAGAGACGTGTTTGATCAACGAGTTCAGTCTAAAAACTGGTTAACTCATTGGCCGAAGTTAACTATTGGTTGTTTGAGTCTCAAAGGGTCCTTTGTCGCTCGTACTAATTAGTCGCAAATTTTATACATTAATATGTTTAATATAAACTATGGTTAATATTAGCTCACATCCATATAAGGTAGCTATTATGTCGATTTTACGTGCGTTACTGATACTTATAAGCTTAGTTATCATTGGGTGTGCTGATACACATAAACTTCAGGTTACGGATGTAAACTCGACAGCTAAATTTGAAACAAGTGATTCAGTTTTAATCGGCCGCTCAAAGAATGGGGAATATGGGAAGCACTATTATTCAGGCTCAGGACTAATGGTGAGTAAAGCTCTTCAATCAGAGTTATTCACAAAACTAAACAACGTCGCAATCGCTAACCAAGCAGCTGATTACAATTTTGTCCTTGAATATGCGAAAAGCAATGAGTTCGACTACTTAATTTTTCCTACCATATTACACTGGGAAGATCGCGCGACTGAATGGTCAGCAAAGCCAGATAAAGTAAGCGTAAAAATTACAGTTGTTGATGTTAAAACAAAAGTAATTATTAAGTCTGGCATAATCGAAGGAAAAAGCGGGCTAGCTACCTTTGGCGGTGACCACCCACAAGATTTATTGTCAGAGCCGGTCAGCGAATTTATGGCTAGCCTATTAAATTAATTATCGTGGTGATTCAATAATTGAGCTCTATTGCGTAGACAACATCAACTCTACCTTATGACACCGTAGTTAGCATGGTTAACCTATGTCGAATCAAACTTTGCCTCTGTACTAAAACCATTGACTAAAGTCGCAATCAGATCGAACATGCCCCCACTTGCTTAGCTTATTAATTTATTAGCTTAGTAAGTTAGTAACTAACCAAGTCATCAACCGCGCGCGGTCACTCACTGCTGCGCTCTCTCGTCATACTGAGTAACGACCATGAACCAACAATACATGCTGCAAGCTCTTGAAGCTTCGCGCCAAGCCCTACCCGATTGCCAACCAAACCCACCAGTGGGCTGTGTTTTGGTGAAAAACGATAAAGTGGTGTCTGTTGGATATACGCAAAAGGTCGGTGGAAACCACGCCGAAGTTGAAGCACTGAATGGCTATGACAGCGAAACGGACGGAGAAATGGAAGGCGTTACCGCTTACGTAACTTTAGAGCCATGTTCATTTGTTGGCAGAACACCCGCTTGCGCCAGTACATTGGTTAAAGCAGGTGTAAAACACGTAGTAGTGGCGATGCTAGACCCTGACCCTCGCAATAATGGTCGTGGTGTGGCGATACTCGAGTCGCACGGCGTGAAAGTCGATGTAGGGTTATGCCAAGAACAGGTAAGCGCCTTTTTAACCCCGTATATTGGTAAGTCCTAGCTCTTAAACAGCCAGTGCTAATTCAATTTCACTCGGTAAAGCGGATTGACTGGCTTATCGACAAAATACGACCAAATATGATCGTAGACGGCATGTTGGTTGGGGAACGGCGCAAGTGCTTTCGCTTCCTCTAAATCGCACCAGCGGTACTCTGTATGTTCGTCATTCAGTTCAATCGCTTGGTTGGGTGGGCATAGCACCGCAAACACAGGGATTAGCTGAATCACATTAACATGCGCCTCGTAAAACTGCTCCAGAAACTGCGCGTTATACAAAGCTTCCACTTTAATTTGGGTCTCTTCTTCAAACTCGCGCACGATAGCCTGCCAGCCTGTTTCACCTGCTTCAATCGAGCCTGCGACGTGGCACCAAAACTCGCCCTTCACACGCTTCATTAGTAGCATTTTCATTTGTCCGTCGATCTCTGAAAGAGCGACACCGGATACAATTGAAGTATTGAGTGGAATCATAACGTTACCTTAGTTTTCATAAGAGGGCGGCAAGGCTACCACCCTTGGTTTGTTAAATTGTCTTCTATGATTAAAAACGAGAAGTTACTCATCAATTAATGAAGTTCAAGCCATAACTCATAGGCTCGTCGCTTGGCTATCTAGTAATAGAACCATTTCTTATTTGAGGCGCTTTTCGATAAAGAGTAGAATCGCCGCCTTGTACTGTGTTTAACGTCTCTAAACATACACAGTAGACTCACAACCATTTATCACCACGATATAAGTATTAATACGACTATGCACTCATCAAAACCAACGCACGACTCAGAAAACAGCCACACACCTGAGCATTGCTTCACTCGTTTTCAACAGCCGATCGAGTCATATTCGTTGCCTGAGCGTTTCACATTCCCGTTCTACTACGAACCGCACCCACTGTGTGAAATCGCCTCTCATCAGCTTCAACAGTATCTAGAAACTCAAACCGACTGGCAGCATGACTTCGGACTGGATTCTGACGATGGTCGCGGCAAAATGTTTGGTGTGTTACTGGTGAAAAGCCCTGAAGGTGAGCTTGGTTACTTCTCTGCTTTCTCTGGAAAAATCGCCGACCAAAACCTACTGCCTCACTTTGTGCCGCCCGTATTCGACATGTTGAGCAGCGATAGCTTTTTCCATCAAGACACAGCCGACATGATGGCTATAAATGCGAAATTTAAAGCGCTGCAAGCAAACGCTGAATACCTTGAATTGTGTGAACAGTTAGCACAACAGAAAGCACAGGCAGAACAGGAGATCGAAGCGCAACGTTTGTTGATTATAGAAGGCCGAAAAACACGTAAAGAACAGCGTGAACAAGGTAAAGAAAACCTTGATGAGCAAGCCTTCGAACAGCTAAATAACGAGTTAAACAAGGCCAGTGTTGCCGACAAGAATCAGCAAAAATATCTTAAGCTCAACTGGGAACAGATCCTAAACGAGTTACAAATGAAAGTTGATGTGTTCACTGATCAATTAGTTGAACTAAAAGAGCAAAGAGCGCACCTTTCTCATCAGCTTCAGCACAAACTGTTTTCACAATACGCTTTCCAGAATGCGGAAGGTAACATTGAGGATCTCAACCAGATCTTTGAAGACACGCCAAATAAGATACCACCAGCAGGTTCTGGCGAGTGTGCCGCACCCAAACTTCTGCAATGCGCGTATTTAAACGGTTACACACCATTGGCACTGGCTGAATTTTGGTGGGGTCGTTCACCGAAATCGGAAATCCGTAAGCACAAGAAATACTACGCGTCTTGCCAAAGTAAGTGTGTACCGATTTTAGGCCATATGATGAAAGGCTTGGAAGTCGATCCCAACCCATTGCTAGAGAACCCAGCAGAAGGCAAAGACCTCGATATCCTGTTCCAAGACGATCACATCGTTGTGGTACACAAACCAGCAGGTTTTCTATCCGTACCGGGTAAAACCATAAAAGATTCGGCCTACACTCGTGTTCAAGAAATGCATCCCGATGTTGAAGGGCCATTTGTTATCCACCGCTTGGATATGGCGACCTCTGGCATTCTAATATTTGCGCTTACACGACGTGCGAACAAAAGCCTACAGAAGCAGTTCATTACTCGTGAAGTTGAGAAGCGTTACGTGGCAATGATAGAAGGCGTTTTAGAGCAAGATGAAGGTTATGTTCGCTTACCACTACGTGGAGATTTATACGATCGTCCTCGTCAGATTGTCTGCTTCGAACACGGCAAGCCTGCTGAAACGAAATGGGAAGTGATTGAGCGAAGCCAAGACACAACAAAGGTTTATCTGCACCCGAAAACGGGCCGCACACACCAATTACGTGTTCACTGTTCACATGAAGAAGGGCTTAACATGCCTATCGTTGGTGACGGCTTATATGGCAACAAAGCCGACCGACTGCACCTACACGCAGAAAGGCTAGCACTACACCACCCAGTCACCAAAGAGTGGATGGAGTTCCAGTTCGACGCTGAATTCTAAGCGTTAAGCCTATTTTCTGCGTTAAAACTACTTTCTGCGTTAAGCCTAAGAGATAAACCAGAGTCACAAACCGTTTGTGACTCTGACTCCCTCTTTCTCCTACCTCTTTCGGATAATTCACCACGCTTATTGCACTACATCAAGGTCCACTTTGTTGTGAGGAGTAGCATGCGCCTCTTCTTCTTTCCTTGAGGCCTTTGATATGTCATCAGCTGCTTTGAATATACAACCCAACACAACGACTTCTTCCGTGATCGCTTCGCAAGCACTAAGCTTGAAACCACTCACAAACAAAAAGCCAGATTTAAACTCGGCAATGCTCAATCTAATTGTAGAAGTGAAAAACGAACTCCCTCTTTACGAGTCGGAGACGTTTATCTGTGGGCCAAAAGGAAACTGCGCCGGTTGTTCTAAGAAACTACTGGAGATGGTCGACAGTGAGTTGATGTATTGGGAACACAGCATTTCAATTGGTCAAGGCCCTAACTTCGAAGAGCTGCGTCGCTTTGGTAAGCTATGCAGCAGTGTTAGACGTGGCTTAGAGCGAAACGGGTTGGTAGAAAAGCGTCCAAGACGTAGATAATCCAAAACTGAGCCGAAAATTCGGTAATAAAACACGATTTAGGGCGTCCTCGATCGTGTTTGAGGTCTCGCCCTCACTGGCTTTAGCTCATATTGGCTCCAATCACCTAAATTGGAGTTAAAACCATGAAATGGACACGTTTACTGTTCACATCCCTACTTTTCCTTTGCAGTTCAGCCATCGCTTCCGATGTCGGGTTCACTCAAGTCACCTTAACTGACGATCCTAATCGCCCGCTAAACACTGCCATTTGGTATCCCACACTAGATGCATCAGACACAACCTTGATTGGCGATAACCCAGCCTTCATCGGCACGCAAGTCATCAAAGATGGAGAGATTCAATCCGGCACTTTTCCAGTAGTACTGTTATCACACGGTTACCGAGGAAACTGGCGAAACCAAAACTGGTTGGCGACCGAACTTGCGAGTCGTGGCTACATCGTAGCGGCCACTGACCATCCGGGAACCACTTCTTTCGACCAATCCCCGAAGCAAGCAGCGAAATGGTGGGAGAGACCACAAGATATGTCACGCATTCTGGACTACTTGTTATCCCAAACCCAGTGGAAGCAATTTGCTAACGCTGAAAATGTTACCGCAATCGGGCACTCTCTAGGAGGCTGGACAGTGATGCAATTGGCAGGAGCGAAAATAGATAGAGCGACCTTTGAAGCCGAGTGTCTTATATACCCTAACCCGCGTACCTGTGGACTGTCTGATGAATTAGGACTATCACAAGCCCAACCAGCTGAACCAAATGAAAAAGACCTATCAGACCCTAGAATTCAGCGCGTTGTCAGCCTTGATCTGGGGCTTGCTCGTAGCTTTTCGCTACAAAGCTTAAATAACATTACAGTGCCAACCTTAATATTGGCTGCAGGAATTGATATTGGCGACTTACCCCAGGCATTAGAGTCTGGCTACATTGCTGAGCACATGCCTCTTAATTTAAGACGCTATAAGGTCTATGAAAGCGCCACCCATTTCAGCTTCATTCAAAGCTGTAAACCTGGGGCAATACCGATGCTTGAAGAAGAAGTCCCAGGCGATGGCATTATTTGTAAAGATGGCGTTGGTACATCACGCGACCAGCTACATCAATTGATCTTAAACGACATCATTAGCTTTCTGAACTGATAAACAGAAAGCAAACACACTTAATCTAACACTTGTGGCGAACTTCGGTACTCACTCGGAGTTTGCCCAGTTATCCTTGAAAATTCTCGATTGAAATTGGACTTGGTCTGAAAGCCTGAACTAAGGAAGATGTCAGTTATCGCTTCATCACTTTGCTTCAGGAGAGTCTTAGCGTGCTCAATTCGATAGGCATTGATCACCTTCGAAATATTCTCATTATGAGTTTGGTTAACCGCAGACGATATTTTTCGAGCTGGGATACCTAGCTTTCTCGCCACTCGATTCAGGGACAAATCTGGATCTTTGAACACCTGATGATCCTTCATTAATGCATCAAACTTAGCGACGATTTGCGGGACTTCTTCATCGACTTTTAGGCTTGTCGACGATACCGCAGATACATCAATGTCTTCAGGAGAATAGCTTGGTGTTGTCAGTTCACTCTGCTGTTGGTTTTGTTCCTGAATCGGAGACGTACTAGTGCTGACAACAATCACAGTCCCAACAATCGCAGGAATAAGAACTAAGTAGCTAATAGATAGGATCAAGTCTGTGTGTTGTGCGTTGAGCAGCAAAATATCATACGAGATAATGCTATCCACGAGAGCTGAAAACAGTAAGGCTATACCAGCCGTACGCTCTGCATACAAAACATTCGATACATCACTCAGCCTGACGTGCTCTGGAAAGTTAAACGATGACTTCAACAACAAGCAGCCATAGCCGAGGTACAACGAGATCAACAATAGATCAATCGTTCCATCCCAAATATACGAATAAGAAAAGGAGCCAACCAGAACAACCACTGGGCCTAAGCAATGCAAAAGAGACAAAGGTTTACTTCGATGAACTCCCGCAAAGCAGAGCCATGCAGCCACCGGTACGCTTGCCCCTAGAACTGGCTGTAAGAAACGAAACAATGCGATATCTACCGTCCAACGTAGCCCAACGACAGTAATCATCAACGCACACAACATAATAAACCAAAACGGTTTTTGGCTTGTTTGTGGGTAACGATATCGAAGCAAAACAGCCGTGATAAATAACAACAGAGCAGCAACAAATGGCAGGGGAATGGCGAGCATCAAAGTTCCATTTTAATAACAGAGTATATAGCGTCGATAACTCAATAAGTATCGATGATAACTTGAACTCATGGTAATTCATTCGCCATATATAATAAAGACTCCTAGTCAGGAGCCTTTATTATCAAAATCAGTGATAACTAAGTTTGGTCAGTTGCTATTAAGCGTTAGCCACTTGGCGCGCTGGGTGTTTGATAAACACAGCGACTACAGCCACGATTGCAAGTGCAAAACAGTAGTATGAGTTAGACACGATTTCCAAAGGCGATAGGTTAAATACCGAACCTAAAAGCAATACCTGCGCACCGTAAGGCAACACACCTTGAATCACACAAGAGAAGATATCCAACAAGCTTGCTGAGCGACGCGGAGACACGTTGTTCTCTTCCGCCAATTGACGAGCCACGCTACCAGATACAATAATCGCTACCGTGTTGTTTGCAGTACATAGGTTCACCATAGATACCAAGCCAGCAATACCTAGCTCGCTCGCACGACCATTCGCTTGCTTAGAGTGTGAAGAGCCAAACGCACGGATCACACCGCTTACAAGGTTAGTTAGGAACGCTAGTCCGCCTTGGCGACGCATCAGCTCACTCAAACCACCAATCAGCATCGACAGTAGGAAGATTTCCTGCATGTTACCGAAGCCTGCATAGATATCTTGAGCGTAATCCGTCATACCGTAGTTCTCAATAGAACCTAAACTCACGCCACCCGCTAGCAAGATACCAATGGTCAGCACGACGAATACATTCATGCCCGATACCGCAAGAATCAGAATAGTGATGTACGGCAGAACTTTGAGCCACTCAATTGAGCCTGTTTCAGGCACTTGAGTTGCCGTGCTATTGAAAGCAAAGATGACAATCGCTATCAATGCAGCAGGAAGTGCAATGCGGATGTTCTCTTTAAACTTGTCTCTCATCTCACAGCCTTGTGAACGTGTCGCGGCAATCGTGGTATCAGAGATGATTGAAAGGTTGTCACCAAACATCGCGCCACTTAGCACCACACCAGCAGTCAGAGGAATACTCATGCCAGCTGAGTCAGCAATACCTAGCGCAACAGGGGCAACCGCAGCGATGGTACCCATCGACGTACCCATTGCGGTCGCAATGAAAGCAGAAATAAGGAAGATACCCGGTAAAATCATGCTTGTCGGAATCGCCGACAGCCCAAGGTTTACGGTTGCGTCAACGCCGCCTGACGCTTTAGCTACAGCCGCAAAAGCACCCGCCAATAGGTAGATCATACACATTGCGATAATGTCTTTGTGACCTACTCCACCTAAGAACTGTTCGATAGCACGGTTCAATTTATCTTTGCTTAGCAACAACGCTAGCATCACTGCAGGCAAAGCCGCAATCGGAGCTGGAAGCTGATAGAAAGCAAAATCGACGCCTTGCAGTGACAAGTACGTACCTACGCCAATAAACAGCGCTAGGAACACGATCAGAGGGATAAGCGCAACTGCAGAAGGTGCAATTACAGCATTAGAATTTTTTGAATTGGACATGGAACATCAACGCAATAGAACAGGAAGATGAGCAGACTAATGTCACACTTAAGGCTTGTCAACGTCTAGACGTCTAAACGCCCAATTTAATGCAAAGTAATAAGCACATCATTGAACATCACATAATAGAAAAGGCTACTTACTAACCAGTAAATAGCCTTTCGAGAACAGATCATGTAAGCAGAAAACTTTATAACTTTTGTTTAAATATCACTTCATATTCGCCCAGCTCGTCATAACGTACTGTCGTTAGTTGATCGAATTCGACTTCAACAACACCACAATATGACCCGGTAATAATGGCCTCCCCCGCTTCGAAGCTAACACCGCGTTGAGTCATGGTGTTAATCAGCCAATAGATAGGAGTTTGTGGTAGTGAGTTTGGGTGCTTACCAGTGAAGGCTTGCACTTTCTCATCTTGAGTAATAGCAATCTCAAAGTTCGCCGCTGCAAAAGCGCTCTCTTTACTAAGCTCAGGGCCAAGAAACAAACCTTGATTAGCTAAGCCATCGGCCAACACTTCATAGAACTCTACGCCACTATCATCGGCAAAGCGGGATTGAATAAGCTCTAAAGCCATGCGACACGAACCGATAGCCTCATTAACTTGCTCTTCAGTGTAACCATTGGAATTTGCTGGTAAAGGCTTGGCCAAGACAAAAGCAATTTCAGGTTCAATACGAACTACTCCGTTATCCGAAAAAGCCTCGCATTCAGAACCAAACTGAACGCTATCTTCGAAAATAGGCGCAACGATCAACTTCTCTTCGCTCAATGGCAACAGGCATTTCCAACCACCGACTTTACTGCGGTGAAGGTCAACCATTGCTACTTGAATGTGTAAAGAATCTTCAAGGTTGTTCGGGCGAAATTGATCACTCATTCGCGCTGCTTTCATACCAGCAACTCGGTAGCTTAGTAACTCCTTTGCCGCTTGTCTAAACTTACTTTGCATGTCTTATCGCCCTGAAATTATAGGGCTTTATAATACTGAAATTTATAGCTTGTGGGTAGGTATCCAATTACAGTTTCCACCATGCTTGAACAGGTACTGGTTCTGAAATCACCAAACGTTCACCCATCACAGGGCTTACCATTTGTACATCTCGCTCTTTGCTTATCGCCAGTGCTTGTTCCATTGGGTCTTGCCAATCGTGCATAGAGAGATCAAACGTACTGTTGTGGATTGGCATCATCACCTTACCTTGCAGGTCGATGTGAGCCTGAACGCTCTGCTCTGGGAACATATGAATATCCGCCCAAAGTGAATTGTATGCGCCCGTTTCGACCATGGTAAAATCAAACGGCCCATAGCGCTCACCAATCTCTTTAAAGCCATTGAAGTAACCAGAGTCACCACTAAAGAAGACTTTCTTATCTGAAGCCTTAATAACCCAACTCCCCCACAGTGTTTGGTCACGATCAAGTAAGCCACGACCAGAGAAGTGCTGTGTTGGCGTCAAAGTAAACTCAATATCTGAGGCTGTTGCCGATTCCCACCAGTTCAGCTCAATAATCTTTGCTTTATCCACGCCCCACTTTTCCAATAGTGCGCCAACTCTTAATGGCACTAAGAACGTACCCACTTTGTCGGCGAGCACCTTAACCGCGCCTTTATCCAAATGGTCATAATGATCGTGGCTGATCACTACCACATCAATATCAGGCAATTCTTGCAGTGAGATTGGTGTTGGGTGAAAGCGCTTTGGCCCTATCCATTGAACTGGCGATGCGCGATCACTGAACACAGGATCTGTCATCACTAACTTGCCATCCAGCTTCATCATCACACTTGAGTGACCTAAGCGGTAAACAACGTCGTCTTGTTCTTCGATCAGTTGCTCGGCTGTCATTGGTATCAGAGGCAATGCAGAGCGCGGCACTGACTCATTCCTTTCCACTGTCACATAAGCTTTCAGGATTGAAAAAATATCAGACATACCCGATTTGTATTCCAGCTCACTGTTAACAAACTTCTTCGGAAGCTTATCTAGATTGTCGTTTGATTGTGAACCTGTGCTGACGATAGCGACCACGGCAAGTACTCCTAAAATCGGTAATAGATATTTTTTCATTGGTATCTCTTCATCGGTTGGGATAGACCCAACACATAAACTACACCGACTAGTTTACATACCAAAACAAAAAAAGTAAACCAGTGAGTGTAACTTTTAATTTGTCTAGACGTAAGCGTGTCAAAGTCGATTTTGGAAAAACCAACTTTGGCAACGAGTTAACTTAGTTATTTAGTTAGGGAGAAAGGTTAATCTGCAGACCATACATTCTTGAAGTCTGGCCATCCCCAGTTTGTGATGGCCACGTTTTTCAAAATGCCTTGGAAACGCACGGTTTGCAGGTGATGGAACATGGGCACTAACCAATAATCAGAAATCAACGTGGATGCAACGGGCTCCAACTCTGCCAAGTAATTCGGCAGTTCAACTGAGGCTTTGTGATGATCTAAGCGCTGTTTAAGCCAATCACTGTTCATCTCTCCTAGCGCCGAGTGCAACACGGGGTCATTCATTAACCACGAAAACAATGAAGATGGCGCATTATCATCGAGATTCAGGTTACACAACACCAGATCCTCCTTTAACTCACCACTCTGAGAGAGCTGCGCCAATTCTCGAAAACTGTAGGTGTTCACCTCAACTTCCACACCATATCGTTTCAATATGTCTGAAACGCAGATGGCACATCGGTACAACGCATAATAGTCATAAACTGCAATACTCATCTTTTTCGGTAATTGTGCTTCTTTCGAAGGCGTTCGATACAATTTTTGCCAACTTGGCAGTATGTTTTGAGCTAAAGAGACACTGAACAAACCCTTATTTTTTTCCAACTGAGATAAAATCGCTTGTGGGTTGGTCAGTTCTGAAAGGTATTTTCGCTGCTCATTATTAAGCGGAGTTGCAGCTGAATTCTGATTAAATAGGATAAACAGGCATCCATCCTCGACTCGGCTACGAAGGCCATCTGTGTCTGCAGAAACAAGCTCCGTATCGCTTTTCCCTAACTGATGGAAACAAGAAGAATCTTCATAAGACGAGACTTGCATTTGGCTGTCATCGAATCGAGCACTTCCCGTCATCGACTCTTCAAACTGCCAGATGGTCACTTCATCAGTCAAAGAACGACAACCATAATAGAGCTCAAATGCCGCGAGCTTGATCCGTTCATTATTGGTCTCAACCACTTTAAATGGACCGGTACCAATAACTGCATGTGACACCGAGTTTAATGGAGACGGTTCACGAGTTACTTGCGCTGCGGGTTGAATCGAATATTTAACGCCAGCAAGTAAACCAGCAAAGCCCGTATCTGCTTTGGTGAGTTGAAAGCTGATCCTCAATGGCTGTTCACTGTAAACCGAAGCGACATGGGCTAACTCTATCTGATAGAAAGGTAGGGGTTGCAAGGCTGAAAACAACGAAACGAGCTGCTTGGCGTCAACGGGTTGCCCATCGTGAAAGGTTAGGCCTGGGCGCAAATAGAAAGTCCAAACTAATTTTTCAGCATCATATTCCCAATGGTGCGCCAGTTCAGGCTTCAACTTGCCCTTGCCATTACAAGTGACTAAGCAACTGAACACTTGCCTGATCAAAAATCGTTCGCTACTGCGGTGAATATGATGCGGGAATAGGTCTTCAAACTTACGTTTATAGGTTAATTGAACGTGCAGCAGCCCTTCACGCATCGTCGCGCCAGAGGTTTCTTGGAGGAGAGAGCCAAATATCGCGCGGTCGTTGTCTAAAATTGAGAGTGCTTTTTCGTATTTGCCCTGCTCTATCAGTTTACTAGCAACATGTTGAGTCAATTCTTGATTGCTAAAACGTAAAGTCAGATTAGAACGTTGATTCCTGCCGACTTTTGGCTCCCACACCAACCATTCAGCCTGATGCATCTTGCCTAACAAAGTTCGTGCATGGCGCAAGCTGGTGAACAGCTTGTCTGCCACCTCAGTTAAGGTAACCGAATGTGAGAGGTTAGGCTCAAACGAATCTAGCCTTGTGTAGTAACGCATCATGTTTAGATCAGACAAATAATGAACCTTTTTAGAAACAACCCTTCCTGATTAATCCCATTATAAAACACATCAGCCAAAAAGTAGCGCTAAAAGACAAAAACAGGAACAACTTAGTAAAAAGCCATCTGTTTATTACTTCCTATTAAATAACCATAATTAATGGGTCAACAAGGAACTTTGAGTTCCCACCAAAGCCTAATACAAAAGAAGTAATCATCATGAGAAAATACTATCTTAATAAGCTTAAAAGCACCTGTAGCAAGCTCGAAAGAGAAGCACTACGAACACTTATAGAGCTATGTAACTGGCGTTATTAGTACACTTTTAAGCACCGAGTTAACGCGAGTTGAGTACAACCTAATATGCTCCTACCCCCAATATGTATATGGAATCCACGTATTTACAAAGTGATTTTGGTAATAAAAGTTAAGATGCGGTCGTATATTCGGCTTCTTATTGAAGGAGCTACCTTCTAGCCTTTGATGTTTTGCGCACCTACTGTCCTTATCGAGTTAGCAGCTTGCTTAGCATGACAGAATGGCCAGGTTTTCAGTAGGTTGGTCTTACCTTTTATGCATCATCATTTTGTGAAATTTAAGAGTTTATTAATGATTAATCGGTGAGTAAAACAGGTTTATATTCAGATTCATACCGTAACATTGCCCATGCAGTCCGTACCACTTTGTTCGCCAGTGCAATGCAGGCCTTCTTGAATCCGATACGATCTATGATACTCCTCAACCAAGCATCCTTTTGAGTCTTCGGTTTTTCTGGTAGTCGTCCAACGTAAGACATTGCACCAAGATAGAGAAGGGAGCGTAGCTCTTTCACACCACCGCATTTATCGATCCCAACCATAAAGACCTTACCACCTGAACTGTGTTGTTTGGGCGTAAGACCAACAAACGCTGAAGCTTGCCTTCCATTCTTGAACTGCTTTCCATCACCCAGAGTGGTATAAAGCATCGCAGCTGTTGTTTCACCAACACCTTCAATTTCCATTAATCGTTGGCATGGTTCTATCTGACGGGTTAACGCATTTTTCTCTTTTTCGAACGCGATGAGTTTTGCTTTCAGTTCTTTATATTGCTCCCACAACATGGACAGAACGGATACAACATTTGCTGGTATTGAGGTCTCTCCATCAAGTACTGTTTGAACCGACGCTTTTAAACCTTTTTCACCTCTAGGGTTTGCTATCCCGTAGCCCAAAATCGTCCCTCTAATGTGAAGCCCTAAGGAAACCACACTACGAGATAAGAACCTACGGCTGGTTTCTAATGAATGCATAGATTGTTGTTCTAATGACTTTGGACGGCTGTACTTGATACCAATTTGGATAGCGGCATTAGCGATAGCAAGGGCATCATTATGATCAGTTTTATGTCCTTCTAGGTAGCCTTTCACTTTCTTCGGGTTGATAATCCGCACTTCGTGTCCAAACTTTTCAGCTAATTGCCCCCAGTAGTGGCAGCCGCAACAACCTTCCATGGCGACAATGGAAGGCTTAGCCTTGGCAAGAAACTCTTTCATTTTCTGTCGACTTAAAGGTTTATTGGACAGCATCTCACCGTAAATACTGATATGGCAGGCTTGCAGAACATTTTTTGCTAGGTCGATCGCGATAACATTTTTAGTCAACATATTGGAACCCTCGTTATAACTGCACTCTGCTAAGTGTAGATTGGCAGAGAGGGAGTGGATTCCATACATCA
>NZ_JBFRVM010000113.1:0-41878 GCF_041475145.1 Vibrio sp. 10N.222.49.A3 | reverse complement strand
TTAAACGATCGGCATTACACTAACTAGTGAGCCTTTTGATATCTGCGTAACGTAAAACCTAGGTCTAACGTTGCTTGATGTTCAAACGAATAGTTTTAAAAGATTCGTTTTAGAAAAGCAGTTTAGAGCAGTCGTTTAGAACTGTAGTTTAAAAGAATTCAATCGAGTTACGGCCGCTTTTGTCGTCACGTGTTGGCTTTGGCGTATCCGCTTTCTTTTTCGGCTTTTTTTCTTTCTTCTCTTTTTTCTCTTTCTTTGGTTCAGCCGTTGCGCTTAGCATTTCTGCTTTGCTTTTCTTAGATTCTTTCTTCTTAGAATCCTTTTTAGACTGACCTTTCTTCGCCTTGTTCTCTTTTTTAGGCGCTTCTTTCTTTTTCGGCTGTTCTGATTCTTCTTGT
Source organism: Vibrio sp. 10N.222.49.A3 (assembly GCF_041475145.1). NCBI lineage: Bacteria > Pseudomonadati > Pseudomonadota > Gammaproteobacteria > Vibrionales > Vibrionaceae > Vibrio > Vibrio sp. 10N.222.49.A3. The sequence goes on along the minus strand of NZ_JBFRVM010000113.1, from coordinate 41,480 downwards.
ACTGGCTGATCACACACCACTACATAGTACTCTTGGTTGAATTCAAAGAAGTCGCCATCGTACATTTTACGACGTTTACGAGTTTCTAATTCACCATTAACCGCTACATAACCTTCAGAAATGATGTGTTTAGCTTCACCGCCACCACTCACTAAGTTAGCAATTTTAAACACTTTGTAGAGTTCGATGGGCTGAGACGATACATCAATACCAATTGCTTCAATCTCAATCTCTTCGCCTTCTTCGCCCAGCTCTTGACCTTCGTAGTCAGCGTCTTCGTAATGTTCTTGGTCCATGGTGACCTCTACCTAAATATGTACTTCTGAAATATTGGGCGCAGTGTAATCTTAAAACAACTAAATGACCATGTTGAATTATGGTTCAAGCATCGAGTTTACTGGATTAAAGCTATCTTTAGCACCATAAAACAAAAGAAGAGAACTAACATCATTAGCTCTCTTCTTATTTAAACCATAGCTCAGTTATCGCTTGTTAGGTCGCTAAACCATAGATAGTTAAACCATGGCTAGTTGAACCATAATTAGCTCACTCAGGTGTTTTAAAAGAACCACTTCACGCCGACTTCTGCTTTTAGCTCGTAGTCACCTTCTAGCGTAACGCCCGTTGGCAGAGTGACATCTGCAGATGCGTATTGGAGTTTCGTCATTAGCCACTGAGTTCGGTCTTCCTTAATAGGAGCATTCATCATGATGTTGAAAGACGTCGACTCAAGTTCCACTGTATCGCCAGAAACGTTCATGTACTCAGGCCATGCTTGAACGAACGCGCCAGAATCGCCCATAGGGATAGTAGCAAACAGGTTTAGCATGTAGCCGTCTGCCGTTTCACCAAACACTTCACCGATGGTGTAGTTTACGTTTGGAAACAGCATTGCACCGCCGGTATAAGCAGGGTTAATCAAGCCAATAGCACCCACAGACATCAAGGTATTGTCATCCAAGCCCAGTGCCGAGTTCTTAGTGTGGATGAAGTCCGCCATGAAGCCAACGCGTGGCATCAATGAGCTATCAATTGCTGATACTTGGAAATATTGAGCTCGGCTACCAAGGTAGTCAACGCCCATTGAATCTTTGCCAGGCTTAGCATCTGAGTCGCCAAAGTTACCTTCGATAAAGCCACCGAACTGAGTCGTTTCAGACCATGATCCGGTTAGCATCGAAGACAAACGGATATCAGCGTCAGAAGTAACAAAAAAAGCCGCTTGTGTATAAACACGAGTTAGATCCGATGGATCAATCACTTGGCTTTCTTCTTCATTCGCCAAAGCAGTACCAGACATTGCAGCTAACATTGAAGCGGTCAATAATAGTTTTTTCATGTGTAAACCTTATTCTCATTGGAGCCATAGCCGCTTCCGTACTCACATGGCTCATGTTTAATAACTTGGTCAGAGAAATACTCCCTGCCTCCCTCCATTATCAGACGGTAAAAACAATCTTTAAAATTCATAACGAGGGGTAAAAACCATCAATAAAGCAACAACACACCTTTGCCGTCACTTTATTGAGGCTATGGGTTACTGTTGTTTCGTTTTCAGCTTTTCACGGAGTGTTTGGAAAATGGCATAGAAGCCCGGAGTCATCATCGAACCGACCACCAGCACCATCAACATGCCACCCAGTAGTGCCAATCCAGTGGTGTTCTGAGAGATAGCACCTGCCCCATTGGCAAACACCAAAGGCAAGATGCCAAGGATGAATGACCATGACGTCATGTTTACGGCTCTAAAACGCATCTTGCCGCCTTGGATAGCTGCCTCTTCGATGCTTAAACCTTGAGTTTCACGCTTCAGCTTTGAGAACTCGACCATCAGAATCGCGTTCTTAGCTGCAAGGGAAATCAATAGAATCAAGCCAATTTGACCGTAGATAGACAATGCCTGCCCACCCGCTAATAGCGCCGCGAAAGTACCCACAGCAGCGGTTGGAGCCACAATAATGATCGCAGCAGGCAGAGCCCATGATTCGTACTGAGCTACAAGGAACAAGTAGATAAATACCAGAGCTAAAACCAGAGCGATTTGAGCCGTGTTCCCCGCCAACTTCTCTTGATAAGCCATGTTGGTCCACTCATAGGTGTAACCCTGAGTGAGAACTTCCTCGGCGATACGCTCCATTGCCTCAATCGCCTCACCAGATGAGTAACCTGGAGCTGGATTTAGCTGCAAACGTGCCGCAGGTAACATGTTGTAGCTTGTAACTAGGTCAGGTTCTAATGTCGGTTCGATCGTTGCGACAGCAGACAGCGGAACTTGTTCGCCAAGCGCCGACGGGACATGTATGCGTAGCACATCAGATAGATCATTTCGTTGTTCCCCTTTAGCTTGAACAAAAACTCGGTAGCTTCTTCCGTTTAGTGCAAAATCATTAACGTATGAAGACGCTAGATGTGTCGCCATCGCATCGTTAATTGCACTGAGTGGTACGCCTAACTGACGCGCTTTCTCGCGATCAATTTCGACGTTGTAATGTGGAACATTGGCACGATAAGTCGTCATCGCATTGGTGATTTCTGGCGCTTGATTGGCCGCTGCCATCATTGCGTAAGTCACTTGCGCGAGTTCTTGAGCAGTGCGTCCAGACGTGTCTTGCACCATGAACTCAAGTGCATCACCGATACCAATACCTGGAATAGGTGGTAGACCCATAGCGATGCTCATCGACTTATCAATGCCATACAATTGCATGTTGATGCGCTGGGCAACCGCAGCTTGTGTATGGTCGCCATCCATTGCAAGACGCTCATCCCAGTCTTTCAAATTGACGAACATGGTCGCTGAGTTAGCGGCAACACCACCGGTCAGAGCATTGAAGCCAATCGCACCTGCGAAGTCTTCAATTGCTGGGTCTTGGTTTAATACCGCTTCAGCTTGACGAATCAAGTCATGAGTACGCTCTTTCGATGCGTTATCAGGCAAGAACATCGCGAGCGCCAACACGCCTTTGTCTTCAGCTGGAACAAATGCCGTCGGTAGCTTGTCATTCATCGTCACCATCGCAGTAATAGCCACTGCGAACGACACCAGAAGCACAGCTGATTTGCGCACCAATAAAGAGACTGCTTTGCCATACGCGTTTGTTACTTTGTCGAACATTGCATTGAATGCCACAAACCACTTAGCAGGTTTAGGGTTACGCTTCATAACCATTGCACATAGTGCAGGTGACAAAGTGAGTGCATTGATAGCGGATAGCACCAAAGCAATACAGATGGTGATAGAGAACTGAGCAAACATCAGCCCCGTAATACCTGGCAGCAATGCCACAGGAATAAACACCGCAAGCATGACCAATGTTGACGCGACAATCGGGCCGGTGACTTCTTTCATCGCTCGATTGGTGGCTTCTTTGGCATCAATGGTTTGGTTTTCATTGAGAATGCGTTCTACGTTCTCAACCACCAAAATGGCATTGTCTACCACGATACCAATCGCCAGAATCAAGCCAAATAAGGTAACGGTATTGATACTAAAGCCACCCATTTGCATGAAAGCAAAAGTACCAATCAAAGACACAGGAATCGCAATCACAGGTGCAAGTGTTGTTCTGACATTACCCAAGAACAGGTAAGTCACCGCAATCACAAGCCCGACAGCAACAATTAAGGTTTCGACGATACTGCGAATAGACGCTTCAACCGATAATGTGGTGTCGTATGGGATCGCGTAAGTCATACCAGCTGGCATGATGCTTTCAATGTCTTTCAATACTGACTTAACCGCAGCACCTGTTTCCAAAGCGTTGGCATCTGGGTTAGCCTGCATTGCAACTAGAGCGGCATCTCCGCCATTGTAGGTTGCGTAGGCATCATAGAATTGGCTGCCAATCTCTACGTTAGATACATCTTTCAGATAGATTTGATTGCCGTCTGCTAACGTTTTTATAATGATTTGTTCAAACTCTTCTGCACTCGACAGTCGACCTTGTGTGATCAAGTTAAACTGCAATGCGGCATTTTCACGACTTGGACCTTGGCCAATTCGCCCTGCAGGCACTACTGCATTTTGTTCACGAATCGCGTTCTTCACATCAAATGTTGTCACACCCAGTGACGCCATGCGGTCCATATCAAGCCACACACGCATACCATAGGTCGCACCAATCAAATCGCTGCTCGCCAAGCCAGAGATACGAGCGATACGCTCCATGAAGTTTGCTTCAACCCAGCTGTTAAGCTCTAGCTCTGACATCGATTGATCTTCAGAGTAGAAAGCAATCGCGAGCAAGTCATCCGGCGCGGCTTTACGAATACGCACACCACGAGCACGAACTTCAAACGGCAACATGTTTTCAGCAACAGCAACGCGGTTAGATACGTTAACCATCGCCATATCGGCATCAACACTGTTATCAAAGGTAATGTTTAAGAAGTAACGGCCATCGTTGGTTGAACGCGACTGCATGTAAACCATGCCATCTACACCGTTCACTTCCTCTTCGATTGGATTACCAATCACCTCTTTTACGGTCTCAGCACTGGCGCCCGGCATGAACGCGACGACACGAACTTGTGGAGGCGTCACGCTTGGGTACTCTGAAATCGGCATGGTTTTAATCGCGATCAAACCAATCAAGGTCAGGAAGATCGAGATAACAAACGCAAATTTCGGTCGGTCGATAAAAAATTTACTGATCATAATCTGTTACTCCGCAACTGAAACAGGAGCACCAGGACGAATACGTTGCAGTCCGCCAACAATCACTGGTTCACCGGCGTCCAAGCCATTTGCGACGAAAACATCTTGTCCAATTCGATCACCTACAACGACATCACGACGTACCGCGTTGCCTTCTTCGATGGTAAGTACATATTGAGCGAGCTGATCTTGATGGATCGCTTTATGAGGAATTTGCACGCCGCTTAATGGTTCTGCACTCGTCAGCCCAACACGAACAAATTGATTTGGCAGCAGACCCGCTTCGCTGTTATCAAAAGAGGCAGAAATCGTCACCGTACCGCTGGCTGCATTCACTTTGTTATCAACAAAAGCGATGTTGCCTTGGTAATCCGTCAATTGGCCATCACGCTCAAGCAATACTGATGTCGCTTGCTTACCTTGAAGCTGATATTGACTCAGTTCGCTTTCTTTAATCGAGAAAGTGGCATCGATCGGATCCATCTTAATAAGGTCAATCAATGGACCAAAGTTAGGTCCTACCATGTCACCGATAGAGAAGTTACTTTTCCCTAACTGACCTGAATACGGTGCTTTAACTTGGGTTTGGTCTAAGTTATCTTGCTGAACTCTTACGTTTGCTCGCGCAGACACCACTCGAGATCTCGCCATCTCTAGCTCCGCAATACTCAAATCAAGCTGCGACTGTGAAATACCGCCAGACTTCAACATCTGAGTGGTTCTTTCATGGTTTAGCTGAGTCAAGCTCAGTGCCGATTGCGCTTCAGATAAGGTTGCTTTTGCTGCATCAAATGCCGCTTGGTATGACGTTGGGTCAATTTCAAAAAGCACAGCGCCCGCTTCGACAAAAGCACCGTCATCAAAGAGTTTATTTAACAAGAAACCACTGGTTCTTGGTGTCAGTTGAGCAGATTCAACCGCCTCCATTCTTCCTATATGATATTGGATTGGCGAATGTGCCATTTCCTCGGCAAGCACCACAGTGACAGGTGTACTAGGTACTGGAGCAGCAGCTTGCTCCGTAGGTTGTGAATTACCACCACAGCCTGCAAGTAAGATACTTGCGGTTAATAACGTTATTGTTTTTTTCATCGTGTGTTCTCTACAAATACGTCGATACATTGAGTGACCGCATCCTTGATTCAATCTGAGGGTTTAATCTCAGGTGCCATCACATTTGATCTGTTTTCTATTCGGCGTTGACGCCATGATTTCGAGCGAGCGCTTTAACCCGCTTTTTCGACTAGCGTTTCAATCCAGCGTTAATCGCACTGATGTCTTCAGGTAAAAGCTCACCACCTAAGAACTTGAGCTGCAGTGACACCAAAATGAAATCAATTTGCGCTTCAGTCAGGTCTTGCTTCGCCGCATAAAGCTGACGAGTTCCGTTCAGCACATCGACAATCGTTCTGCTGCCAATTTCAAAACCTTGTTGAGTCGCAACAAGTGAGCGTTCAGCAGAATGAACAGAGTTGGCATAGGCTTGCTGAGCACTAATAAGGGCGTTGAGGTCTTTTTCTGCACCGCGGATTTGACGCGTCACGCTTCTCCAAGATTGCTCTTGAAGCTGAAGGGCTTGCTGGTATTGAACTTTGGCTTGTTGTACTTCGTTGCTGGTCGCCCCGCCTCGGTAGACAGGCAAGGTCATTGCAACGCCTGCAAACACGGTTGAGTTGTCGTCAATGCTATTAAACTGCTGTTTTGACTGACCCATCTCGGTTCTACGAATCTCGCTCGCAAACGTATAACGGTACTCAGCAACCAAACCTAACGACGGTTGATGCCCAGCTTGCGCTAATTCAATCTGCTGCTTGCTTAGCTCAACCAGCTGTTTCTGAATTTGCATCTCAGGGTTAAATTGCTGCGCTTTTTCCTGCCATGTCAGCGCATTTTCTGGCGTTGGGATATTGGCGTCGTAACGGTCAGTATTCAGTGGATAAACCGACGTAAACTCATTGCCAGACAGCTCGTAAAGCGCGTCCAATGATTTCTCAACTTCGTTTTCAGCCACAATCACCGATGCAGAAACCAAATCGAACTGAGCGCGCGTATCAATCACGTCATTTTCCGGAATCATCCCCAATGAAAATTGACGTTCGGTTTGCTTAAGTTGCTCTTCGATCGCTTCTTGTGTCGCTTTGGTTTGCTTTAAGGACTCTTGCGCTTTAAGGGCATTGAAATAACCCACCACGACTTGTAAAGCGAGGCTCTCTAACGCGACTTGGTGTGAGGCTTGGCTGAGCTCAACCTGTTGATTACTTAGCTCATTTGCCGCGTTCAGTTTCGCGTTATAAAGATTTTGCCCAACAGAAATAGACGCCTGTGCCGCGTTGGTGTCTATCTCGTTGAGTGTGGTGTAGCTGTTTCGAAGCACACCATACGCAAGGTTTGCATCAACCTGAGGTAAATACGCGGCACCTACTTTGTCTGCACCATAAGTAGCACTATCAATGGCTAGTGCTGCACTTTTTAACGCAGGGTTATTGTCGAGAGACTGCTGATACAGATCGCTTAAGCTGACACTTTCAGCCAATGCTCCGTAGCTCGTTAATGCTCCGGCCACCAGCACAGCTAACGCCGAGATCTTCATAGAAGATCTCGGCGTTCTGCGATTAACGGCAACCGTACTTGGAAGCATTGAAGTTTGTTTTTTCATGGAATGACCCACCAACACATCAAATGGATGAACGGACTTGCGCCCTTTTGAGTCAAGTTTTGCGATTTAGGGGGTTGAGCTGTAGCGCCGTCGGAATCAAACTTGTTCTAAGTCATGATTTGCTGGCAAATACCGAGGGTTTTGTGTCGGGTTCCACATAGAAATTGGATTTAATTAATTACTTATTAAATAGATTTAAATCAAAATTAGTCATAGCACCCACTGATAGAATTACCTCATTATCTATTCACTGAGTTAATCTCGTAAATGTCCGATTTGATTTGCACTCGTGGCTACATCACTTGGTTTCACCTAGAAAACGGGTTTGGTTTTGCTAAACCTGATCACGGTGATATTGATGTACTCATTCACATCAGTGTCATTGAATTTGATGGTGAAATTAACTTAGAGGAAGGTCAGCGAGTTTATATGGAGCTTGAGAAAGTAAAAGATAAGCCTCACTGGAATGCCGTCAAAGTGCTACCTCTGGCAAAACCATTCTCTGTATTAGAGCCAGTATGATGAATACCCATCAACGAGGTCGTCCTACGCTGTCGCCAGTTGTGAAGCTTGCTAAACACGTTGTAAAAGACTATCGAGATTACGTGAGCCTTAACCTTCGTTACCAAGCTCAGTTTCGTCAACACTACCCAGACCACAACGCAGAGCAGTTGGCTCTCATTAACGCCGACATCATCAGCGCCTCCGAGGAGTATAAGATTTGGAGCAGCATTGATAACCTAATGCTGTCTGCGCAACGTCATTCTGATCCGATCCAGCAATGGCAAAGCATTCAAGAGAAGGTATTAGGTAATGTGCTGCAACTTATTAGCCTGTACCAGCTTCGGATTAGATCGCTTCCGGCGCAGCCAAGGTCAATACTTTTGTGTGATTTCGCGGATCAGCTTTGGCTCCATGAGCAGGCTGTCACGCAAAAAGGAATCTCACAAAAGCGAATCTCTCAAACAGTAATCTCGCAAACGTTAGTTTCGCAAACAGTGGCCTCTTGGCTCGAAAGTACATTAGTTAAGGCGACTGGCTTTCAACAAGATGATTGGTTCTATACCGTCACTGAAAGCTTCAAATCAAGCATCAGAGAGCTTAACGGAGCTTTATTGAATGGTTCAGAAAGTCTCAATCATTTCTGGAGTGACGACACTTCGTTTGTGCTTGAGCGCATCAAGCATCAACGAAAGATCATTCGCTTACTGATGCTGCATATTATTGACAACAAAATAGATTCATTGCTGCTAAGGCAAGCACAAAGCAGCGCGGGCAGACCAGCACTCCCCTTGCCTGTGCAATTAATGCGACAAGAGCAAGCGCTTCAAGATACGTACCTCGAATACAGAAAGGTGTGTCATGCACACAACCAAGCAGCATTAAGCATCGAAACACTGGCCGCCAAGGCGCTCGAAAAAAACAGCAAAGCAACAACCCAAACAAAAGCCGGTAGAAAACCGATGAGCGAACTGCAAAAACTCGTCAATCAGAGCCTAGTATTAGAAGATCAGATACTGTGCCAAGAACATCAGTTTAATGAGCGCACCATCGATTGTTCAAAATTAAAATCTAACCAAAGTAGCGATGTTGAAAGTGGCTCGGCCATAGATAAACCCGTTAAGAGAGGACGCCCCACACTCTCGCCTCAAGACCAAATAGCTCGATTAAAAGCCAAACTCGACAACATAAATCAAGCCATTGAACAGTTGAAATCAAATACTAAGTCAGCAAACGCTGATACGATAGAGAGAAATATTTTGCAGTATCAAAGCCTTTGGCTGACCAATAAAATAGCGCACGCTGATCGCATATTGGCGAAACAAGAGAGTCCACTTGAGCTTGCTCGGCGTCGCAAGTGGGCTCAAAAGTTACTGACGATACGATCCACCTTAAGTAAGATTTAGACTTAACCTTGAGTGAGCCACGATGAGTTTCTACCTATTAAATCAAAATCTGCTTTATAACAGTCAAAGTGGAAAGCTGCTAAACCTGACGTCTTTGCAAGAGACGCAACTGCGTTCCAATGAGTGGAAATTGCTATCACTTTTCATTGAACATTCAGGTTCTGACCTCACATCAGCGTTTATTCTTGAGGCCATTTGGGAAAGTACGCGTGCAAAGTCGAGTGTCGCCACCGCGGTAAAAAACTTGCGTGCCCAACTGGGAGATTCGAGCGAACAACCAAAGTTCATCCAAACTCAAGTGATGAAGGGCTACGCCTACATCGGAGAAACTCAAGCGCTCACTGAAACAGAATACCAATCATTGATTGCTCGCCACGCTTCGTTATGGTCAAAAACAGCAAACTGGGTTCAATATAACAAAACCTTTTTTATTCATAATCTTATCCGGACAGTTTGCGTTCTATTTATCGGCTGGAACTTAGTCGGCTTATACCACAATGGCGCATTCAGTCGCCTAATCGCAGAGCCGACCATCGCGCCACCTATCCCGATGTTAATCCATCAAAACGCTGAGACGCCAAGTGATCAAGACATTCAAATCTGCCAATCGCTACTGATTGAAGCTCAACAGAGTGCACTCTTCGATACTTTACCCTTTCATCGAGAAAGCTCTGCCCCGTCACTGCCGAGATTGTATTGGCGAGATCACAATAAGGAGGTGCTTGTATGTCATCTATCACCACTAAAATAACCACAAGCGGTTTCATTATTGTGGCGCTGATGTCTTACGTCATCAAAGACATCTACATTTCTCAATACAGCCCAGAATCGGTGTTTGTCGATCAGTATTGGTCGTATAAGCACAGAAGATACCCAGGTCAATTTGGTTACTTGGCTCAGTTATGGGATATACGCGTCGTCGAGACGGAGTCTGAGGTCCTCATGACTAAAGACAAGTCTTATCACGCCATGCACTTCAATTTTTTCGCCCCATCAGGTTCCGTTGCTCAGGTGACAGTGAAGTTCGACACTGAGTGGCAACGCTTTGAAAACAACCATATCCAGTTTGATGTGATTGCAGACTCAATTCGTTTAGAAGAAGCATCAAGGAAAATTGATCAAGAAAAATTCCACGCATTCTCAAGAGATATAATCCTCCGTATGTTCTCAACGCCAAGAAAAATCATCTCTGTATCGTCACATGAAATCATCACTGAATTGCCGTATATAGGTTTGGTAAGGCAGATAAAAATAGACACACCGCATTTGCTTGAAGCGCGTTAATCGAACTCGAAAAATAAACACCTAGTATTGATCACATTTTCATCTCATTACCGAAGATAAAATTTAGCGAATTCAACATTAATGCGGGATAATTTCCATCATAAGGTCTGGGTTTACTTTCTATTGAGGTTTGAGCATGTTTTCTTATGAGCATCTATTGGCATTTTGCACCACGTACGAAGCATCTTCATACAGCGCAGCTGCCAAAAAGTTAGGCAAAGACCGCACCACAATACGAGACCAAGTAAAGGCCGTCGAAGACTTATATGGCGTTACGCTATTTGAAATCATCGGAAAGAAAGCAACACCGACTCAAGCGGCTGATCATATCTATCAACGCTCCAAGGTTGTGTTGAATAACACTGAGAAGCTCAGCACCTCATTAGAAAACATCTATATGGATGAGATGCTGACGCTCAATATCTATCACGACATTTCGCTACCACTCAATTTGGCTGTCAAAATCGAGCACGCTTTACAACAAAAATGCCCTGAACTTCGTGTGCATTGGCTGCATCGTAATCGAGAGGACGCGTTTGATAACATTGAATCTGAATCGAACAGCATCGCGCTTATGGAGCATAAAAACATCCAACGTTTTAGTAAAAATATCGAGTTCTTCTCTTTGGGCTATGGCAAGCTAGGTATGTATGCAGGAAAAAGAAGCAAACTCCCTCACCTCAACGCGCTGTCAATTGAAGACTTAAAGTTAGACAAGCAATATGTGAGCGAAAACCATTTCAACACGCTACCAGAGCTCTATTTTATTTCCCCCCAGTACCACCTAGTCAGCAATAACGACCTCTTATTAGAATTGGTAAAACATGACGGTTGGGCAATCATGAGTACCGATCTAGCAAAGCCCCTAGTCCAGCGCGGCGAGTTGGTAGCTCTCCAAGTAAAACAGGTCGCAAATCATTTTAATTTTGGACTAACCTTGTATTACCCAGTATCAATGGGTAACAAAGAACCACTACCTACAATCAAGAAAATCACTCAAGCACACTTCGCCCCATAGTTATATTAATGGGTTAGGTAACAATATTAACGTGTTATCTAGCCATATTGATGGATTTTAACCCGCATATGCGAATTTTTCGTTTCTAGATTCAATGTCATGATGATTGCGTTCTCAAATTACAAAGGCATTCATCATGAATAAGAAAATTTTATCTACCGCTATTATTGCTACCTTCTCTATGGGCGTTGTTACTGCCGCCGAAGCATGTACCCGCTTGCTTTGGGATACACAAGATCAAGGCACATTCGTTTCACGTACAGTGGACTGGTCAGAACCAACCAACGTCCACCTCGTCAACATTCCAAAAAACAGCGCTTACCTTACCCACTTAAATAACTCTAACCAAGTAACCTCTAAATATGATGTCACTGGATTAACAACTTATGGGCAAATTACTGATGGTATGAATAGTGAAGGGCTTAGTGGTAATGTGCTGTACGACCGAAACATGGATACAGATGACTCAACGCAAGCTGACGACTTAGGTACGCTGACCTACCTTAAACATGTTTTATCGCAGTTTAGTACTGTTGAAGAGGCCGTTAAATTCGTTGAAAAATCGCAACCTGCCATTGAATTCGTACCCGGTATTCCCGTTAGAATTGCTCTGCACATTAGCCTTCAAGACACATCGGGTGACTCAGCAATTATAGAATTTAGAGCAGAAGGACCTCGAGTATGGCATGGCGCGGAATACACCGTAATGACCAACCAACCCGATTACGACCAACATCTGGCCAATGTAGAACGCTCTAAACGCGGTTGGGGGCCAAAAGAAGCACAATACTCACAAACCAACTTAGGGACTGGCGGTAATGCCAACCCAGAAGACAGGTTTGTACATTCAAGTTACTACATGGAACACCTTACGGAGCCGAGCAGCGTGATCAACGGTATGGTCAAACTGGACTCGCTTACTTACAAGATCCCACATGATGCGCCAATTGCACCCATTGATGGTGTGATGTCTGGCTACGCGACGGAATACGCGGTTAACTATCACCTACAATCAGGAGAAACGTTGCTTCGCTATCAGTGGGGAGATGACTTCACTCAGCTTCAATACAACATGCGAGATATCCAAGAATCTGGAAAAGCGATCAGCTTCCAGTTAATCCAGCCGGGTTTGATTGGAGATGTGACTGAAACGATCATTAAATCTGCAAACTAATCAAACTAAGCACGCGTAAACCTGAGACAAAGGCCACTTGGCCTTTGTCCTATTCATAATCAACACTCCGCTTCAACCAGAGTGCATCTACCGCGCTCTCACTCTCAACTTATATTAAGTACCTTTCAAAGCGATACTAAAGGTGGGTCTACAAATTCTTAGTTGCGTAACCCTTCAGTACTTCAACCAAACCTTTATACACATTGGTATTTTCAAAACTCGTTGGATAGAAGAATGAGAGCCCGAACTTCGCGCTGTGTGAAAGCAACTCATTGAACTCTATTCGGCGTAGCTGCTTCGTATTCACCGCTTCGGTCGCTAAGCTTTTTGGAAGTAACGCCCAGCCATTCACTTTCACTAATTCCAATAACATATCGTTATTACTAACGGTGCGAAAATACGGTGATATGCCCAACCACTCTGGCATGGTTTTGCTTTGGTTTTCACTGATGTATTGCGTTTCTAATTGAAGATCTTCAAGTCGAATCTCACCGATTTTGAACAAAGGACTATCAATCCGTGCGTAGGCAGCAATATCACCGTCACCAAGTTTGATGGCACTGATTGGGTATTCCGACATGTTTTCCATTCGGTGCTGCATGATCGCAACTTTGTTGTGCGCTTGTGTCACATCAACCAAGATCTCATCTCGATTTCGATGCAGCCAATTGAGCACCATGTCAGGGTGAGCCTTCAAAACATGCTGCTCTATTTCCACCACTAAATCGTTGGGCATCAGAGTATCGTGATAGAAATCTAAACGGGTCAGCTCTTGTTGATAAGCATTCATCATTCTTAGATGCAATCGCTCACTGTTTTGCACCAGTAATTTTGATTGCTTATAAATAGAACGTGCAAAGCTGGTAGGTACCGCCTTTTTTCCTTCAATAGTAAATAAAATGGTTCGATAGCTGTCTTCTAGCGCTTTCACTTGTTCTCGAATGGTCGTTCTATCTTTACCAATAGCTCTCGCAGCCTTGCTATAGCTCTGTTCGTCATACGTCGCACAGAATGAGTTTAAGTGTTCATAAGAAAACATCCCTACCACCTTAGATAATTAATGTTTGGTTTTACCCATCATTATGCGTTATTAGAAACGTAATAACACTGCTAAATTAGCAACAAATGTGAGGCGAAGAGAGTTTTCACTCTGTATTTGAACGATAAAATTCGCTTCTCTATGTATTGGCAGTAAGCCCAGAAGTTAGCTATACACACTTATTTGAACAGAGTTACGCATTGCTAATTATGGGTTTACCGCCTCTCTTTTCTTGTCACTTATCCGTGAATACAAAGAACTGACTTTCTAAGCGCTCACAGGAAGATTGATTTTCCAAAGCACGATGGTCGACTGAATCCTCTCATAGAACAAGGTCGTTAGTTGAGAGCAATAGGATCCATTATGAAAAAGCTACTTCTCTCAACGGTTATTGCTGGCCTAGTCGCCACACCTGCTTTCGCCGAAACCTCTACTAGCCCTATCACGCTCTATGTATCGAACGACATCATTACTCTTTCAGATCACGATCATAGCAACGTCGACGCTATCGCAGTTCAAGACGGTAAAATCCTCGACCTTGGCGATCAAAAAACACTTACCACTAAGTACCAATCTAAAGATGGTTTTACGATTGATAAATCATTTGAAGATCGCGTTCTTACACCGGGCTTCGTTGAACCTCACGTTCACCTTTGGCTGATGGCGTTATTGATCGGCACAGACTTTATTACTCCTGCTGATTGGGATTTACCGTGGGGCAACGTTGAAGGCGTAATAGGCCATGATAGCTACTTAGCCCGTTTAACTGAGTTAGAAAGTGAACTGGCAGAAGGCGAACCATTGGTAAGCTGGGGCTACCATCACTATTTCCACGGCAATGAAATGAGCCGCGAGTTGCTGAATAACATTTCTGAAGACCGACCAATTATCATTTGGCATCGTAGCTTCCACGAATTGTTCTTCAACGATGCAGCGATGGAAATGCTAGGTTGGTCTGAAGAAGACTGGACTGGCGAAGGCTATAACTACGATCAACTAGACTGGGAACGAGGCCATGCTTATGAAGCTGGAGCTAAAATCCTTCTCAATGATGTAATGGGGTTCTGGGTAAATAGCGGCATTTTTGCAACCGGGATGGAGCGAACCAAAGATTACATCCACTCTGGTGGTATTACTACCGCGATTGACCCTGGTGTTGTTGCAACACCTGAGATGTTCGAGCAAGTAGTCGACATTCTCGAAGACGGTAACTTCCCAATGGATTACTGGTTAATGCCAGCGGGTAACTTTACCTACATGATGGCAGAAAACGACCCTGCCAAAGGTAAAGCGATTGCCGAAGGTTTGACTCAACACCCGTCTTATCAAGGCGAACAGATCAAATGGCTACCTAAATTCGTTAAGTTGTTTTCAGACGGCGCAATGTACAGCCAGTTAATGCAACTTAAAGATGGTTACACCGATGGTCACTCAGGTGAATGGTTGCAAGAGCCTAAAGATCTTGAAGCAAGTATGCGTCCTTACTGGGAAGACGACTACACGATTGTTATCCATGCAAATGGTGATCTAGGCTTTGAGACTGCACTGAACATTGTCGACAAGCTTAACAAAGAAAAAAGCAGAGACGATCACAGAACCAGCTTCCATCATCTAGGTATTACCGATAAAGACGACATCCCTAAAGCCGTTGAACTTGGCGCAAACTTTAGTGTAAACCCTTACTACACACATATTCTGGCTGAGCTTTACTCTGAACAAGGTATCGGTCAAGAGCGTGCAGAAGTGATGGCGCGTGGACGTTCATTCATCGATGCGGGTGGTATTTTATCATTGCACTCAGATTCACCAATGGCACCAGCGCAACCACTAGGGTTAGTTTGGGCTGCTGTAAACAGAATCGGTCTGTCTGGCAAAACGGTAATGGGACCTCAAGAACGCATTACGGTTGATGAAGCAATGCGCGCAATCACGATTGATGCAGCGTACACAGCTCGTCTAGAAAATGAAGTGGGTACCATTGATATCGGTAAAACCGCTAACTTTACGGTACTCGACGACAACCCATATACGGTAAAACCTGAAGACATCAACAAGATAAAAGTTGAAGCAACGATTTACCAAGGTATCCCTGCTCCTGTAAAAAACAGTAACTCTGGTTTAGCCATGACTGAGCAAAATATGAAAGTTGTGAATGTAATCAACAGATACCACAACGCTCACGGTCATCACCACCATCATGATCATGATCATGACCACGATGTGTGTGCGACAAGCTTGTACTTCCAACATGCTCTTACAGCGATTCAACAGAAATAACGTAGGTACAATAACGATGAACATCGTTCTAAGCTGAGCGAAAGTATCTCAATAGCTTAAGCTTCATTGTTCTCAAAAAGTGATAGTGTGACCTCAGCGTCCGCTATCACTTTTTCTTTTTATGGTACATGTTTACCGATTCCGCGATACAGACCTCCTATATTCAATTATCTCTATACAAAGATCTCAAACTCAATCCGGCACGCTCTCACACCTTCAATCCCCTATCTCACTGCTTTCCACATCACAACCAAATATCCCAACACTTCACAGATCATCGAGGACATTTGCTGTTTGGTGGTGCAATCTATTAGCCACAACATAGCTCAACAAGTGCAGCTTTCTAAATACTGGCTCTAGCGAATTGAGCCCATACCGTGAACAAGTGTGTTCGTCATTCCTGAAACTTGGCACTTGGCACTTGGCAGAGAGAGATAAAAACCCCGCAACTCCTCATCAACAGTGACACCTTATTAAATCCTTACAGAACCAAAGACTTTTTCATCACTGATAACTCGTCAAGATACCTAGCTCATTGGTCACCTTCTCTCAATGTACCCTTGAGTACACACCTTCTCATTTTAACTGGCTAACCTCTTTTCGTAGCATCTCACCTCGCTTCATGAAAGCCACACAAATCTGATTTGATTGCGCTGTTTACCACCATAACTGCGCCATTCTTCATCAGCCAGTCTTCTCTTTTGTTCTCCTTTGATGACACCGGTATTGAAACGTCTATCAAACAGATGAAATACAATGAAAAGACAATAAATACAACAGCTTAATAAAAAAATAAAAACTTCAAAATTAGTTTTATCATCACCAAAATCGATAACATGACCCGGTCAATTACAACTCAGGTCAATACTATGTCTACCATTTGGGAATTAGATATGGGTTATCTAGAGTCACTTGGCAAGGAGCTACGCGGATACATTAAGGATGATGAAGTGACGGTATTACCCCAGCTTAGAACGCAATATCTTGCCGAGCTAAATGCAGTTATTGAAAAGATGGTTTCGTCTTCAGCGAAAACAGATCAAATGGAGGCATTGGTAAAGGTTTGCCAGCATATTGCGACAACGGTGAACACTTCTCGCTATCACCGACTTAGCCAATGTATTGAGCGTATTCACTCACTCGTCAACAAGTTGCGTCACCAGCAGAATGCGGACTCGCAACCTCTTAACGCGGATGCATTGTTTTTACTCGCGCAAAACCATGGCATTGCGATCTCAAGACACGACCTCAACGACGGTAAAGCAAGTTCGGTTTCCTTCGCTTATCAGCAAGGTTATCTGTCCATTTCAGAAGCGTTTGATGCATTGAGTGCACTGTTTAAACATCAACGCCATTCACAACTGGCCAGCACGCTAAACAGCCCTGCTTATCTATCTCAATGCGCTTAGCCAGATTACGTTCTAACAATAAGATTTAATTATGAAATTTTTATCATTACCCTTTTGTTTAGCTCCACTTTTTTTATCGTCTTTAGCTAATGCAAGCCAACCATACTCTGATACATTAACCGGTGATTGGGGGGGAGATCGTAGTCACATTAAAGACAACGGACTCTCGCTCGATGCTGAATACACCAACGTTTACCAATCGGCGGTTTCTGGCTCACCATCAAATTCAAATGAGTTCACACACCGTTTTGACCTGTTTGCAGCACTTGATACCGAAAATGCTGGCCTATGGAATAACGGCACCTTTCGCACCCAGTTGATCTATCTAAACGGAGATGCGAACGACTTTGGCTTCTCCAGTTTGTCAGTACCGAATTCAGCCCATTACGCAGACAGCAGTAGCCCTTTCTTCTCATCCTTGTATTACACACACAAGTTTGATGACAACACCAACCTACTTTTTGGCAAGATCGACGCGTTTGAGCTACTACGAAATGCGCCATTCTACGGTGGTGCAACTCGTCATGGCTTCATGAACATTGCTTTTTCTGCTCCACCAAGTGGCGTGACTCCCCCATCATTTATTGGCGGCATCCTGAACCACACCATCGGCGATACACGAATCACGGCGATGATTTATGATCCAAGAGATCGATATGCTGACAACTTAGGATTCAATGATTGGTTTGATGATGGCGTGAACTTCTCATTAGGTGCAACTCACTCATTCAAACTGTTCGATAGAAGTTCTACGTTTGGTATGTCTGGTACATATAGCACTGAAGAAGGAGTGGATTACTCTTCTTTGGGTGAGACCGCAAAATATAAGTACAACATTCGAGCTCAAGCAACACACAATATCTACGAGAACAATGACGATACCATCGCAGTCTATCTAAGAGCAGCAGCGGCAGACGGTAATCCAAATATCATAGATGGAACGTTTGTTGGCGGCCTTGGAGGTAACGCTTTCTTCTTCGACAGACCTCAAGATCAATGGGGCGCGGGCTACTATTACTACAACTTGTCTAATGCGTTACAAAACAGCATTAGCGATTTGCCACTAGGAGCAGAATTAAAAGACGAGCAAGGTTTTGAGATCTACTACGCGTTCCAAGCAACGCCATGGTTAACCTTTACCGCGGATGCACAATACGTCACACCCGCAGTTAGCACTCAAAGCAAAGTCGCGTTGTTTGGCCTAAGAACGAATATCGTTTTCTAACGCTACGTCTTAAGCTAAGACGCTCTAAATAAAAAGAGCCTGATCATCAATGATCAGGCTCTTTTTTTGATTGTCACATTGAAGCGAAATTCATCGATTAAGGCGTGCCAACCTCAGATAAAGACACCAACTGTTTAGTATATTCATGCTGCGGATTACCAAACAAAGTCTCAGTGTCGCCCTTCTCTATTACCTCGCCTGCTTTCATCACAATGGTGTAATGACACAAGGATTTCACGACATTCAGATCGTGACTGATAAACAAATAGGTCAGGCCATACTTTTCTTGAAGTGACTTCAGCAAATCCAGTACTTGAGCTTGAACGGTTCTGTCCAATGACGATGTTGGCTCATCAAGCAAGATAAACTCTGGCTTTAAAATCAAAGCACGAGCAATCGCAATACGCTGCCTTTGACCGCCAGAAAACTCATTTGGGTAACGGTGGCGAGTTTCAGGATCGAGGTCAACCTCTTTCATTACGTCACAGATGCGTTGGTCGAGTTCGTGCTCATCCAATTGTTGATGCACTAACAAACCTTCGCCAATCACCTGAGCGACCGACATTCGAGGGTTCAACGCAGAAAACGGGTCTTGGAAGACCACTTGCATGCGGCTTCTAAACGGAAGCATCTGTTTTCGGTCTAAACCTTGAAGCTGTTCACTCGAGTAGGTAATTGATCCTTCACTATCCACCAGCTTGAGTATCGCCATACCGGTCGTCGATTTACCAGAACCACTTTCGCCAACTAAACCGATTGAGTGCCCTTTCTTCAAAGTGAACTCCATGTCGGTCACAGCTTTAACATGAGAAATGGTTCGCTTGAATAAACCACCCGTGATCGGGAACCAAACACGAAGTTGATTTACATCGAGTAGCGGTTTGCTGTCGGGTGATACAGGAACGGGCAAGCCTTTCGGGTCAGAGTTGATAAGTTTCTGAGTGTAAGGGTGAGCTGGCGCATTAAAGAGTGTTTTGCAGTCATTGCTTTCAACCAAGCGCCCATCTTTCATTACCGCTACTCTGTCGGCAATTTTACGAACGATACTCAAGTCATGAGTAATGAAAAGCATCGCCATACCGAGTTCTTGTTGCAGGTCTTTTAACAGGTCGAGGATCTGCGCTTGTACCGACACATCCAAAGCCGTAGTGGGCTCATCAGCAATAAGTAACTCTGGTTCATTGATGAGTGCCATTGCGATCATCACACGCTGACGTTCACCACCTGATAGCTCGTGCGGGTACGCTGAGATCTTTTGCTCTGGGTAGCGAATACCCACCTTTGAAAGCCACTCTATCGCCAAGGCTTGCGCTTTGTTGGTTCGCATACCTCGGTGAATCGCGAGGGTTTCAACAAGCTGTTTTCCGACTCTATGAAGTGGGTTCAACGATACCATGGGCTCTTGAAAGATCATGCCGATGCGACCGCCACGAATCCCGCGCAGTTGTCTTTCAGAACAACTCAGAATATCGGAGCCAGAGAAGTTAATCTTACCGTTCAAGTAATGTGAGGAGCCTTTAGGCAGCAGTTTTAACACTGAATTAGCGGTAACCGATTTGCCTGAACCACTCTCTCCTACCAGTGCGAGTGTCTCACCTTTGAATATCTCCAACGAGACATCATGAGTCACTTGTTCTATCGAATCTTTTCGCCCGAAACCAACCGACAATTTGTCTATAGTCAAAACTGGAGAAGCAGGCATTGTATTTGAAGTCATAACCTATCCTTACTTCTGTTGATGTGGGTCGAAAGCATCACGCACCGCTTCACCAACGAAGACCAGTAACGTAAGCATCAGTGAAAGCACAACGAAGGCAGAGATGCCAAGCCAAGGCGCTTGTAAGTTAGCCTTACCTTGCGCCAACAGCTCACCCAATGAAGGTGAACCCGCAGGAAGACCAAAACCTAAGAAATCTAACGACGTTAATGTGGTGACCGAGCCTGAAAGGATAAACGGCATCATGGTTAACGAAGCCACCATCGCGTTGGGCAGCATGTGACGAAGCATAATGCGTTTGTCATCAACGCCCATGGCTTGGGCGGCACGAACGTAATCAAAATTACGACAGCGTAAGAATTCGGCTCGAACGATACCAACTAAACTCATCCAACTGAACAACACCATAATCCCGAGCAACCACCAGAAATTCGGCTCGATAAAACTCGATAGAATGATCAACAAGAACAGGGTCGGCATCCCTGACCAAACTTCAATGAAGCGCTGACCAAACAGATCCACCCAACCACCGTAGTAACCTTGTGTTGCCCCAACAACCACACCAATCACGCTCGATACAATCGTCAGAATAAAGCCAAAGAGCACAGAGATACGGAACCCATAAATGATGCGAGCTAATACATCTCGCCCTTTATCATCGGTTCCTAGCCAGTTCACTGAATCAGGCTCCGAAGGCACCGCGCCTGAAATATCAAAGTTTATCGTGTCGTAGCTAAACGGAATGATTGGCCACACGATGTATCCGCTGTCTTCAATAAGTTCGATAACATACGGGTCTTTGTAGTCGGCTTCGGTTTCAAACTCGCCGCCAAATTCGGTCTCGGCGTACTCATTAATGACAGGCACAAACCACTGATTATCATAAGAAACTAAAAGTGGCTTATCGTTGGCAATGATCTCAGCGAACAGGCTCAATCCAAACAGAATGGTAAATATCCAAAGGGAGATAAAACCACGCTTGTTTGCTTTAAAACGTAACCAACGAGCTTCAGCTAAAGGGTTGTTAAACATTTATTATCAATACCTTTTTATTCATTCGCCATTAACGCGCTTCAAAATCAATTCGAGGATCAACCCAGGTATACGTCAGGTCGGAGATAATGCTCAGCACCAAGCCAAGCAAGGTCATGATATAGAGAGAACTGAACACCACTGGGTAATCTCGCTGAATGGTCGACTCAAAGCCAAGCAGACCGATGCCTTCGAGTGAAAACATCACTTCAATCAACATAGAACCCGTGAAGAAAATACTAATAAATGCACTCGGGAAACCGGCAATAATGATCAACATCGCGTTACGGAAAACGTGCTTGTAGAGAATACTGCTCTCGTCCAAACCTTTCGCTCGCGCCGTCACCACATATTGCTTATTGATTTCATCAAGGAAGGAGTTTTTGGTCAGCATGCTCAGTGTTGCAAAGCCACCGATAACCATCGCAAAAATAGGCAACGCTAAGTGCCAGAAGTAGTCGCCAATTTGCTGATACCAGTTGAGCTGGTCGAAGTTACTCGACACGAGTCCACGTAATGGGAACCAGCTGAAGTAGTTACCGCTTGCGAACAAAATAATCAGGATAATCGCAAACAAGAAGCCCGGAACGGCATAGCCGACAATCACGACCGCGCTCGACCAAATATCAAAGCGAGAACCGTGATGTATCGCCTTCATGATGCCTAAGGGTATCGAAATCACATAAATGATTAACGTACTCCATAGCCCTAGGGAAATGGATACAGGTAAACGCTCGATGATTAAATCAATCACGTTACCGCCTTTAAACAGGCTCTCACCAAAATTAAAGGTCGCGTAGTTTTTCAACATATCAAAGTAGCGAACGTGAATCGGTTTATCAAAACCAAACTGCTTTTTGATCTCTTCAACCACTTCCGGATCAAGTCCGCGAGAGCCTTTGTAACCACTGGCAGACGCTTGGTCACTTTCGCTTAAATCAACTTCTTGTCCACCACCAGAAAAGCGCTCCATGATACCGGAGTTGTGCCCTTCTAACTGAGCCACGGCTTGCTCTACCGGACCACCTGGCGCAATCTGAATAATGAAAAAGTTGATAGTGATGATCGCCCACAGCGTGGGGATCACCAACAGTAAACGCCGAAATATATACGCGGCCATGCTAACTAACTCCTAGCGACGTTTTTCAGGAAGCAAAGCCGCCTTCTCTTCTGAAATCCACCATGTATCGATACCTAAATCGTATTTAGGTAATACATCTGGACGCTCAAACTTGTCCCACATTGCAACGCGATATTCACCAACGTGCCATTGAGGGATGTTGTAGAAATTCCACTGCAATACACGGTCAAGTGAACGACCTAGTGTAAGAAGCTTTTCAGGATGTTGTTGGTTACGCGCAATTTCTTCTGTTAACGCGTCAACCACCGGATCCATTACACCTGCAGTATTGTAAGTAGAATCAATGTAGTTAGAGTTCCAAACAATCATTAAGTTCGGGCTAGGATAAGGGTTTGCGGAAAATGAAGACGACACCATATCGAAATCGCGATCACGCAAGCGCTTAATGTACTGAGTGGTATCGATAGTACGAATCCTCATTTCGATACCCATGCGTTTCAGGTTCTTTTGAACAGGTGTTGCGATACGTTCTGTGGTTGGGCTGTAAATCAGCAACTCAAACGACATCGGCTTGCCGGTCTTTTCGTTGGTCATCACTTTGTCTTTCAATACCCAACCCGCTTCTTTCAGCAGTTTGAAAGCGGTACGCATTTGGCTACGAATACGGCCGCTGCCATCGGTGACTGAAGGTTGGAATTCTTCGGTAAACACTCGCGCTGGAATCTGACCTTTGTACTGAGACAGCAATTCAACTTCAGCTGCACTTGGTAAGCCTTTCGCTTCATAGTCGGTGTTCTGGAAATAACTACGAGTCCGTTTGTACTGACCATAAAACATGTTCTTGTTCATCCACTCAAAGTCCATCGCGTACGTTAACGCTTCACGAACTTTAGGATCAGAGAACACAGGAGATTGAATATTGAAGACAAAACCTTGAGTCGTCTCTGGCTTCTCATGGTTGATCTCTTCTTTAATGATGTAGCCTTTGTCGAAGTTTGCGCCCGTGTATGAATTGGCCCAGAACTTAGCCGAGTTCTCAGTTCGAAGATCGAACTCCCCTGCTTTGAAGGCTTCCAGCATTACGGTGTCATCGCGATAGTAATCGTACTGCACTTGCTTGAAGTTATTGCGACCAACGTTGACTGGTAGGTCTGCTGCCCAGTAATTTTCATCTAGGCCGTAGGTCACACTTTGACCTGATTTGTAGCTGATGATCTTATAGGGACCACTACCGACTGGTGGCTCACTTAAAGGTTCAGACAGCTTTCTGTCTTTCCAGAAATGTTTCGGCAATACACGAGTGCTTTGCGCAAAGCTGAACAGCTTCTCGCGGTTTGGCTTGTTCATCTCAATACGAACAACCGAATCAGAAACAGCCGTTACTGATTCAATTTCTTTGTAATACACGCGATACTGAGGCACACCTTCTTTTGAAAACTTGTCAAAAGTGAAGGCAACATCGTGCGCGGTAATAGGCTCGCCATCTTGGAATTTAGCATTTGGGTTGATGTCGATTTCCATCCAAGTGAAATCACTGGCGTAGCGAACCTTTGAGGCGATCAATGGATAATACGCATCAATCTCGTCGCTCGGAGAAAACATCAAGGTATCGTAAATCTCTCCGGTATAACTTGCAGCAACGCCGCGGGAACCGAATCGATTAAAGCTATCGTACGTACCTATGCTGCCATAAGTCACTTTGCCTACTTTTGGCGCATCAGGGTTAACGTAATCGAAGTGAGTGAAATCGGCTGGATATCTTGCTTCACCAAAACCAACCAATTGTGTGGTTTCAATAACGGTGACAGTAGGAGTTGATTCGGTATCAGAAGCGTGTGTAACGGAGGGATATAGAGCAATAAGCGGCAGCATGACTGCACATGACTTCAAATTAGACCTGAAAAACTGAGTGCGCTGCGAGGCTTTGCTTCGGAAATCTGTTCCCATTTGACTCTCCCTTCAAATGTTATGAATTCTATATTCAAGTTGATTAATCGGCTTTGAATGCATGCCGTTAAAACAAGTATAGGTTCAAATCTAACATCATGTAATAACTAATAAAACCATCAGCACTTCATCTCTGACGGTTTATTTACAATTAACTCGTCACCGCTCGAAGTTATTGGATGCAGTTGGCGCTGATTGCTTTGATTCCTTTAATTAGCTTGGTGGCGCTGGAAAGAACGGGGGAAGGAGATTGCTCTAGCGAGAATGACATAAGCCTCCACGGTTTAGATTCCCTTTGATTCGCTTTGAAAGTGAAATTTAGGTTCTAAATAATCAACAAACTATACTTTACTGGAGTATCCTTGCTGCTTAGGTCTAAATGGAATGACACTTTGAACAAACCAAACCACATAACATTCGCAACGTTCAACCTTTTGAACTACCTCGAGCCACCGAATGCTTATTATGATTTTGAGAACATCTACAGCTTCGAAGAATGGCAGAAGAAGCAACATTGGATGGCTGAAGCGATTCGTTCATTAGATTGTGATGTGATTGGCTTTCAAGAGATATTTAGCCCGCAGTCTTTAGAGCAATTGATGAATGAGCTAGGTTATCCATACTTTGCAGTGGTCGATAGCGCAGACGTTGAAGATGATTACCTATACACCTCCCCTGTCGTTGGTATCGCATCCCGCTACCCAATTGAAAATGTACAGCCTGTTACGCCAGATTCGAAGTTACTGACAGCGTTCAACCTTGGAGACAATTTCTCATTCAACAGAACGCCTGTTCATGCCACGATTACGTTCCCCCATTTAGGTTCAACCGACTGTTATGTTGTGCACTTCAAATCACAACGTCCGACAGAACCCAAAGCAGAATCTATCGATGTGGATAACGCTCAGCAAGGTGAAAAATCACAAAGTGACACGCTCACTCGCTTCCACCAAGAGCAACTTGGCTCTTGGTTATCTAGCGTGCAGCGCGGCCTTGAAGCTCAGATGCTGCATCAATACATCACCAATCATCGTTACCAAACCGATCAGCCTGTTGTGTTAATGGGTGACTTTAATAAGCCTCTATTCAACGACCAGTTTAAAGGGCTATTAAGTTATTCAATAAACAGAGACGAAAACAGCAAGCATTGGCTTTCCCACTTCCGGTTAAAAGACAGCTGGGATATTTATCATCAATTGCATGAACAAGACTTACTTGAACAACGCAAACCAACCCACTATTACGGTGCCTCTGGTTCTGTTCTGGATTACATTTTAATGTCGAACGAATTTGACTGTCAGAACTCATCAAGCATGATGGAAATCTCTTGCTACACAGTGCTCGACCATCACCTCATCAATCCCAGCTTTGAACACGACCAATTCAGTACTGACCATGCCATCGTTGCTGTCACCGCTCATATCCGTGAAGCCTAGCTATTCGATTACATCTTCAATCGAGAATTACCTGAGTTGAACATGAAAAAAACCGCAGTCAAAAACTGCGGCCTTCCACTTTAGCCAAACGGGTTGAGCCAACCGACGCCCCATTTAGAAATCGATTTTCCGTTTAGCAAAGTATGAACTTAGAAGTTATATGTTGCACCAAGGTAGAAAGAAGCCAATACAATATCTTTCTCTACCTTTCTTTGTTTCCAAGAGCTGCCTTCGTCAACTTCTACTGTAAATGCATCGGCTTCATAACCAAGTCTCAGACTTAATTCACAAAGTGGCGTGTATTCAACGCCAAAACCAACACGTACACCTGCACCAGAATCATCGAACTCAGAACTTGAAGGACGTGAACCGTCTGAATGCTTCATATCGAGGTCGATTGAAGATAAGCCAATTGTACCAAATGGGCGAACGCCGTTATCAAACGTATAACCAAGATTTGCAGTAATCGAGAAGACTTGAGGAGTCCATGTAAAACCACCGCTACTTAATGGGTATTTAGCAACCACATCACCATAATCCGTGTACTGAAGCTCAAGTGAGACAATACGGTTACACTTATAACCAGCAATGATTCGGTAAGCATTGTCTTCTGCTTCAAACGTCACTGGCTCTTTAATTGATGAAAATAGTCCACCATCATCCACGCCAGAAGTACCAATGGCACCACCTAGATACAAACCACTGTCCGCTGCCATTACATTGTTTACTGCAAATACTGACATCATTGCGATGCTTAGAATTAATTTATTGTTCATTACTGCTTGACCTTACTTAGTGCAAATCAAGATTATTACGCCTTCCTGTGCTGCACAATCTTGTTAGAGTTACCCGACACCCCGTCGAATTCGCGAGCATGATAGGCTCACAGAAAACAAAAAAATAAATAAAAATGTAATCATTTTACAACCCCAGCCAACAGAATTAGTTAAAACACCATAAGACACTGAATAAAAAAGAAATAAAAAACAACCCACATTAACTCTAACAATCCATCCCCTTTCAAATCATCCGGTTTTTAGGTTTTTCCACCTCGCACTTACGCAAGCTTACTTTCAAGAGTGGCGTGATTTTGCATAATCCACACGCTTTAGTAGCTTGCGACTTAACTCAATCTCAACCATTCAGAATAAGACGAATAGAAACACGATGAACCACACAATAGAGCTCAACGGCTTAATCATTGATACTGACTCTCGAACGATTACTAATGAACAGGGGAATAAAATCACTTTACGCCCTCACCTACTTTCGGTGCTCTGTTTACTGGCAGAAAATTTAGGGGATCCCGTTTCTAGGGAAGATATTATTGATATGTGCTGGGAAGGGGAACTCACCTCTCCTCACATACTTGCTAACGTCATCTATAATCTGCGTAATGTTTTTACGCGCTTAAGAACACCAGACATTCAGATAACCACAATCACCAAGTTTGGCTACATTTTGTCGGTTGACCCCACTTAATTAAATTTAAGCGACACTACATTGTGTCAAAACTGTATGAGCAACACGCCGTAGCGCACTCTTTATATCTCCATTGTGAACGTATTTATGCAATCAATGGCGTTGATTAAGATCACTAAAAAACGCCCCATCGAAACGTTTCGATGATCGTTATCACACTCTAGGAAAGTGAAGAGTGCAAATGATAAATCAGACACTATTATCACTATCGAAACGTTTCGATGGTTTTTCTTGAGTTGTTCTCAACCCATTAAACGTTATTTTTCGATAGGTCGTGATATGAAAAAAAGTACTCTAATTAATTCTGAACTCTCTTACTTAGTGGCGACTCTTGGCCACACAGATGAAATCACGATTTGTGACGCGGGCTTGCCGATTCCAGATCACGTAACTCGTATTGATCTTGCCTTAACTCATGGTGTTCCGAGTTTTCAGCAAACAGTAAAAACCATGCTGGATGAATCTCAGATTGAAGGCGTTGTGATTGCAGAAGAGTTTGCGAAAGTAAGCCCAGACCATCACGCTGCACTGATTGATTTAGTTAAGACAGAAGAAGCGCGTTGCGGCAAATCGCTTTCGATTACTTACATCACTCATGAAGAATTCAAAGAGCGAACGCATGACAGCCGCGCGGTTATTCGCACTGGCGAATGCACGCCATACGCAAATGTTATTTTCCAAGCTGGCGTAACCTTTTAACTCAAGCTCAGCGTTTGAACCTAAGCGCAACGACAGCTCAGTGTCATCACTGAACCAAAACAATCAAATACAACTGGCCCCGAGTAAAGGAACCGACATGACTCAAGCCATTTTAGAACTTAGCTCAATTGAGAAAGCCTTCCCAGGTGTTAAAGCACTAGATAAGGCGAGCCTCAACGTTTACCCAGGGCGCGTAATGGCGTTAATGGGGGAAAACGGTGCAGGTAAATCAACGTTGATGAAAGTGCTTACCGGCATTTACCACTTGGACGGCGGCACTATCGCATACCAAGGTAAACCCGCAGCATTTAAAGGACCACGTGATTCACAACAAGCCGGCATTAGCATCATTCACCAAGAGTTGAACCTAATTCCTGAGCTAACCATCGCCGAGAACATCTTCTTAGGTCGTGAAATCACAGGCACCATGGGACGTATCTTGTGGAACGAAATGTACCAAGAAGCGGACAAGCTACTTAAACGCCTTAACGTAAAACACAGTTCAAAAACTCCTTTAGGTCAGCTAAGCCTTGGTGAGCAGCAAATGGTAGAGATAGCGAAAGCCCTATCGTTTGAATCTAAGGTCATCATCATGGATGAGCCAACGGATGCACTAACCGATACCGAAACTGAGTCTCTATTTAAAGTAATTAACGAACTACGTGATGAAGGCTGTGGCATTGTTTACATCTCTCACCGTTTGAAAGAGATCTTTGAGATTTGTGATGACATCACCGTGCTTCGTGACGGTAAGTTCATTGGACAATGTGAAGTAAAAGACACCGACGAAGATGGCCTAATCGAGATGATGGTTGGCCGTAAACTGGACGAGCAATATCCACGTATCGGACAGAGCCACGGTGAAACCTGCCTTGAAGTGATTGGCCTGACTGGTTCTGGTGTTCATGACGTGAGCTTTACTCTAAAGCGCGGCGAGATTCTTGGTGTATCTGGCCTAATGGGTGCAGGTCGTACCGAACTGATGAAAGTGATTTACGGTGCCCTTCCAAGTGAACGCGGCGTCATCAACCTAGAAAACAAAACCATCAACCCGGTAAGCCCGAAAGATGGCTTGGCGAATGGCATTGCTTACATCTCTGAAGACCGTAAAGGCGATGGCTTAGTTCTAGGGCTTTCAGTGAAAGAGAATATGTCTTTATGTTCACTTGACCTACTGACAAAGAGCGGTCAAATCCAACATAAAGACGAAGTGATCGCCGTGGATGACTTCATCAAGCTCTTCAACATCAAAACCCCGACTCGCGAGCAAATCATTGGCAACCTTTCTGGTGGTAACCAACAGAAAGTGGCTATCGCTAAAGGCTTGATGACAAAACCAAAAGTATTGATTCTCGATGAGCCAACGCGTGGTGTCGATGTCGGTGCTAAGAAAGAGATTTACCAACTCATTAATAAATTTAAAGCCGACGGCATGAGCATTATTTTGGTCTCATCTGAAATGCCAGAAGTGTTAGGAATGAGTGACCGCATCATGGTGATGCATGAAGGCCGTGTAAGCGGTGAATTTGATGCTAAAGAAGCAAACCAAGAATTATTACTGGCGTGTGCGGTCGGTAAAAAGATCAACGAGGACGCAGCATGAGTACTAAAACCATGAGCAAAACAACTGAAACTGAAGCGCCAAAGAAAAAACCATTAATCAGCAAAGAGTGGCTGATTGATCAAAAGTCATTGATTGCTTTGATCTTCCTGATTGTTGTCGTTTCTTTCCTAAACCCAAACTTTTTTACTGTCGACAACATTCTGAATATCCTGCGTCAAACCTCAGTTAACGCGATTATCGCAGTCGGTATGACACTGGTTATTTTAACCGCGGGTATCGACTTGAGTGTCGGCTCTGTACTTGCGCTTTGTGGTGCATTCGCAGCCAGCATGATTGGCATGGAAATCCCTGTGATGATCGCAGTGCCAACCGCTCTAGTAGCTGGTGCAGCATTAGGTGCTATTAGTGGTGTGATTATCGCTAAGGGTAAAGTCCAAGCCTTCATCGCAACGCTTGTAACCATGACACTACTTCGCGGCGTAACCATGGTTTACACCGACGGTCGCCCTATCTCAACAGGCTTCACAGACACAGCAGACGCATTCGCTTGGTTCGGTACAGGCTACGCAATGGGCATCCCAGTTCCAGTATGGATCATGGTCGTGGTGTTCGCAGCAGTATGGTACCTATTAAACCACACACGCTTTGGTCGTTACGTTTACGCACTGGGTGGCAACGAATCAGCAACTCGCCTATCAGGCATCGACGTAGACAAAGTGAAAATCGGCGTTTACGCAATCTGTGGCCTGCTAGCTGCAGTGGCTGGCATCATCGTGGCCTCTCGCTTGTCATCTGCTCAACCTACCGCAGGTATGGGTTATGAGCTAGACGCCATCGCAGCCGTGGTTCTTGGCGGCACAAGCTTAGCGGGCGGTCGTGGTCGCATCATGGGTACATTGATTGGTGCACTGATAATCGGCTTCCTAAACAACGCCCTAAACCTATTAGACGTATCTTCTTACTACCAGATGATTGCAAAAGCAGTGGTTATTCTTCTGGCAGTATTGGTCGATAACAAAAACAAATAAGACTCTAGTTTGAGTCAATGCAACACCCTGCTTTATCTATAGAAAACCCATAGAAAAAGCACCTTTAATAAAAAGATCTATCAGTAACAAACCTATAAACATTAAATCTATAAATAATGTAACAACGAGCTAGGGTTATCCAACCTAGCTCACCCTACATAAAGGACTTACACCATGAAAAAATTAGCGACTCTTATTTCTGCTGCCCTTCTTTCTACAACAGTATCTGTGTCTGCACAGGCGCAAGATACAATGGCAATCGTTCTGTCTACACTGAATAACCCATTCTTTGTAACCATGAAAGATGGCGCAGAAGCGAAAGCAGAAGAGCTAGGCTACAAGCTTATCGTTCTTGATTCTCAAAACGATCCAAGCAAAGAGCTTTCGAACATTGAAGATCTAACCATTCGTGGTGTTAAGGCAATCCTGATTAACCCTACAGATTCAGATGCAGTGTCTAACGCAATTCGCATTGCTAACCGTTCAAACATTCCAGTACTGACACTAGACCGTGGTGCAAGCCGTGGTGACGTAGTGAGCCACATTGCTTCTGATAACGTAATTGGCGGTGAAATGGCGGGTCACTACATCATGGAAAAAGTGGGCGAGAAAGCGAAAGTAATTCAACTTGAAGGTATCGCGGGTACATCTGCTGCTCGTGAACGTGGCGAAGGCTTCATGAACGCAGTAAACGGCAGCGACCTTGAGCTTCTTGCAAGCCAACCTGCTGATTTCGACCGTACTAAAGGTCTGAACGTAATGGAAAACTTGCTTGCTGCTAACCCAGATGTACAAGCGGTATTCGCTCAAAACGATGAAATGGCACTAGGTGCTCTTCGCGCCGTTCAAGCTTCAGGTAAAGAAGTGATGATCGTTGGCTTTGATGGCACTGAAGACGGTATCGCTGCTGTTAACCGCGGCCTACTAGGCGCAACGGTTGCACAACAGCCTGACCTAATCGGTTCTTTAGGTATTGAAATAGCAGACAAAGTACTGAAAGGCGAGACAGTAGACGAGTACGTACCAGTAGCTCTAAAAATCATCGCTAAGTAAGCTTGTTTGTTACTAAGTAATTCAGTTTAACGCTGAGATCTAATTAAGCAGGGAGTCCCCTATCTCCCTGCTCATTAGCTCACTAACTTGCGACTCAAGAAAAAACAAAAAAACCGACAGTGCATCGCTGTTTCTCATAAGCCGTCTAACAAGGCGAGCAATTTACGTAATGAGAAAGACCCATGCATTTTCAAATACGATATATCATAAGGCTCGTATCATGACTCAACTGATTGTTTTAGGTAGCGTTAACGCTGACCACGTACTGCAAGTTCCTTCTTTCCCTCGTCCGGGTGAAACCTTGATTGGCGGTAACTATCAGGTCATCCCTGGCGGCAAAGGCGCAAACCAAGCAGTAGCTGCTGCGCGACTAAACGCAGATATCGGCTTTATCGCCTGTGTCGGTGACGACCCATTCGGCATCAATATTCGTCAAGATTTTGCTAAAGATGGCATCAACATCGACGGTGTGATCGTTGCAGACAACACGCCGACAGGCATCGCGATGATCCAAGTATCCGCAACGGGTGAAAACAGCATTTGTCTTTCTGCTGAAGCCAACAACAAGCTGACTTGCGACCAAATTGAACCGCATCTAGAGAAGATTCGTGGCGCTAAATACCTTCTAACTCAACTTGAAACGCCAATTAAAGGCATTGAATACGCAGCAAAAGTAGCAAAAGAGAATGGCACTCAAGTTATTCTAAACCCGGCTCCTGCTCGTCCATTATCGGATTCATTACTTGCTTGTGTTGATGTGATCACACCCAACGAAACTGAAGCTGAAGTACTAACAGGCATTACCGTGACTGACAGCGCATCCGCTCATCAGGCAGCTTTGGCTTTGCACGCGAAAGGCATCGAGACTGTGATGATCACACTTGGCGCGAAAGGCGTTTGGGTAAGTAAAAACGACAAGGGCGAGCTTATTGCTGGGTTCCGCGTTGAAGCAACAGACACAACTGCTGCTGGCGATACCTTCAACGGCGCATTGGTGACAGGCTTACTTGAAGACATGCCACTTGAGCGTGCGATTAAGTTTGCTCACGCTGCGGCAGCCATTTCAGTGACTCGCTTTGGTGCACAAACCTCAATTCCAAGCCGTTCTGAAACCGATGCGTTTCTATCAGAGCAATTATCTGCTTAGCTTGCTACCTATTTGAAGGTTTAAACTCTTGAGCTAAACCGTAGTTAACGGATGTTAGCCTTCAAATTCGGTAACAACAAATAACAAGCATAAGCCCCTGTATTCAGGCAGAATATCGCGCAACGTGGCAAGTTACTCCCACAAGGATTTTTTATGGCAACAATGAAAGACGTCGCTCGGCTAGCAAAGGTTTCAACTTCAACCGTCAGCCATGTGATCAACAAGTCACGTTTTGTCAGTGAAGAGATAGCTGAGCGTGTTAACAGTGCGGCTAAAGAACTCAACTACGCACCCTCTGCATTGGCTCGTAGCTTGAAAATGAAGCAGACCAAAACCTTAGGTATGCTAGTAACTACCTCTACTAACCCATTCTTTGGTGAAGTAGTAAAAGGTGTTGAGCGTCGTTGCTACGAGAAAGGTTACAACCTTATCTTGTGTAACACCGAAGGCGACAGCGAGCGCATGAAATCATCTATCGATACCTTGCTGCAGAAGCGTGTCGATGGCCTAATGCTAATGTGCTCAACCCTTGAAGGCGAGCACATTGATGTATTTGAACGCTACCCAGAATTACCTATTGTTGTAATGGATTGGGGCCCAATGTTGTTCGCGAGTGATAAGATCCAAGATAACTCGCATCAAGGCGGCTACATGGCAACCAAGCACTTGATCGATAACGGTCACGCTCAAATTGGTTGTATCACTGGCCCACTGCACCGCAATCAAGCATCTTCTCGTTATCAAGGCTTCAAGCAAGCGATGGAAGAAGCGAAGCTCGAGATCAACCCTAAATGGATTGTTGAATCAAACTTCGAATGCGATGGCGGTTTTGACTCATACCAAACCTTAAAAGCGCGTGGCGAAATGCCATCGGCACTGTTTGTTAGCAATGACATGATGGCAATGGGTGTGATTCACGCTGCGGCTCAAGATGGCACATCGATTCCAAACGATCTTTCGATCATTGGCTACGATGACATCCATTTATCTAAGTACATGACCCCTGCTTTAAGCACTATCCACCAGCCAAAGCACCGTTTAGGTAAAGCGGCCGTAGACACTCTATTGAACCGACTCAAAACACCAGATGCGTATTCGCAGGTTGTTGAGTTAGAGCCAACGTTAGTTGAACGAAGCAGCGTCAAAGCGATTTAGAGCTTAGCCCTCCACATACTAAATCACAAAGGGCAAGGTTATCTAACCTTGCCCTTTTCGATTCTATTGCGTTTTACTTGTCGACTTCAGCAGCTTGGGTTCTGGTAAAACTGCTGGCGTGCTGTCCATATAGGTCAAGAAATTCGCCCATACCTCATGTGTACGCTGCTTGGTTAACCTTATCTTGCAAGAAAGCGCCATAACCCCTCGAATGGTACCATCACGCCATTGGGTATACACCGAGTCACAATGTGCCGTCATGTAAGCTTGCCAACTGTCTTGAGCCACCTTGATTGAACTGACCAACTCCGCATCATAAGCATTGTGCTCAAAGCTGGCTTCAAGGTACTGTTCAAGCTCCAATTGTGCGGATTCTAGTTCAATTGCAGCACAGTGATTAATATCCAATGTAGTCATTGCATTCTCACAATCAACAACGTTTTCACCTGCCAGTGCAGAGAATGAAAAGCACACAGATATGAGTGCTGATATAAGTCTTTTCATACACATCCTTAATCCTGTCACCACCAAAATGAATAGCAATATTATCGATTAGTTTAAAAACGGACCAGTATTCAGCCATTCAACTGAGACCCAATAACAAAAATTCATCACGTCATCATCAAACAAAAGGTACGGCTAACATCCTGATTTCTATTGTGCGACCATGCGTTACGCTATTTATATCGATAACTCAGACTTTTGTTCACACTATTTATGCATAAGCTTGCGTTATTATCGTTAAATTTATAAATTAAGTTGCATGCACACACCAATCGGTCACGCTTCTCTTAATATGGATATCAAGTACCAGCATTTTGCCAAAACTTCGTTCTTCTTTGCCATTTCTTTCTTTTTTTTCATGGCATTGCTCATTCCTTTGACACCTTCTCATTACCAAACGTTAACCGAAGACACATCAAGGTTAGTAGAAACGAGGTTAGAAGGGGTTCAATCAAGGTTCGACCGTTTTTTATCTGAAATTACCCCAGATCAGCCTTGCGACACGATTGTTAGACAACTTCGACAAAACGTTTTTGAAGCTGATTGGGTGAAAGAAGCCGCGGTGTTCGACAAAGAGAACCGATTTTACTGTTCAACCACCGATGGTGAAGTTTCATTTCGCCTATACAACACCATCAGGCAGCGACTCAATGAAGCCCCAAATTTAACCACCTTATCGTATTCAAACTCAGCGATTACTAAGGTGCAATCCATCATGCTGATATTCTCGACTAAGGAAGGCTCGGGAGTGAGCCTGATGATTCCTCCGCACTTCATCTTTGAGCTTGTAGAAGCTAATTTGAGTAGCCATGGCATTAACTCTAAAGTTGAGGTGATCAAAAGAGACATTCACCCTACCGACCTCGGCTCATACAACGCGACGGTACGGATACAGTCAGACATCTACCCATTCACCGTCACCTCATATATTGGTTATCAGTATTATATTAACTTCATGCTGAGTCACTTATGGTTTGGCTTTCTCATGGCCGGAATTACGACCATTATTCGCCTTTCCCTCAAGCATAAAAAACAGAGCCAACGTAGCTTAGAATATTCGCTATCCAGTGCTCTGAAAAATAAACACCTACATGTTCACATGCAACCTATCGTTAATCAAAGCACCAATAAAATCGTAGGCTGTGAGTCATTATTGAGATGGAACGATCCAATTGAAGGTAACGTATCCCCTGCTATCTTCATTCCATTGGCTGAAAGTTTAGGCTTGATTGAGAAGCTGACCTATTTCGTGCTGCATGAAGTGTTAACGACATTGAAAAGTAATCAAGAGGTGTTTGCATCAAAGTACATCAGCGTCAACATCAGCCGAAACGTTGTATCCAACAGTAACTTCACTAATAAAGTGATTAGCATCTTTAAAAGACACCCTGAGATTCTCAAGCAAGTGGTTTTCGAGGTGACAGAGGATGGTGAGTGTTCGGATGCCGATATGGTCAAAATTAAGGACAACTTGCAAAAGCTATCTGATCTTGGTGTAAGAATTGCCATAGATGACTTTGGTACTGGCTACGCAGGATTAGATTTTGTAAGGCAATTTCCGTTCAGTATTCTCAAGATTGATCGCGTGTTCGTGAAAAACATATCCGACGAATCCAGTTTTGGTATCCCACTATTAGAATCCATGCTTCAGCTATCACGCACCTTAGGCATGCAAGTCATAGTTGAAGGCGTTGAGTACGAGTCGCAACTGAAGATCTTGTCGAAACTAGGCGTCGACTTCATTCAAGGCTTCTACTTCTATAAACCTATGCCAATAAGTCTCGCCATTAGCTTGATCAAACAGCAGGATTTTGAATCAGATAACGTTGAGGAACAATGTACCTCAACGCTGAAGTGTGATTTGGTATAGATTGGTATAAAGCACAAACCCAACACCGACATGAAGTCTGTGTTGGGAACAACTTTTAGTTTCCTTAACCCTACTTAGCTCTCATGTCCAAAATAGGCATATTTTCACCACCCAACATTGTTGCTGGTAGCTTTCCGTCCCAGTTTTGAGCTTCGGTCAGTTTAATGATTAATGGGTTATCTCCTAGAGCTTTGGCCTTTGCATTAATCGCTTCTGCTTCAGCAAAACCTTTTAATTTAATCGCCTTTGCTTCAGCTATAGCGATAAGCTCAATACCATCAGCTTCGGCTTTTGCCGTATTTACGGCTCTTTGAGCTTCTAAGTTTTGCCTAGCCAGTTTATGTTTCTCGGCAGCTGCTAAGTTTTTCTCAGTCTGCTTCGTTTCGATTGAAGTAAGGTATTTTTTGGGTAGGGCTATATTTTCAATCTGTATATTATCTACGCTTACTGGAAACGCGGCCATTTCTTCAATTAAATTGGATTCAATTGCCTGAATAGCACTTGCTCTATCTTGAATCAGTTGCTCTGCATCATACTTGGGAATCACATCCTTAGTTGCTGACCTAAACCTAGGGTCAAGAATGCGAGCTTCAAACTGTGGAAGACCGCCATACTGTCTAAAGAGATCTAACGCTGCAGATTTGTCTACCGTCCAGTTAACGGATACGACGACCGTGACTGGCATCTGCTCTTTTGTGCTTGAGGCCATTTTCTCTTCATTCTTGCGTGTCCGAACTTCAATCTCTTCAACGCTGTCGATAAACGGAACTTTAAAATGTAAACCTGGGCTTACCTGTGTTTTCGCTTCACTAAAGCGCTTAACAATACCAATGTGCCCCTCATTAACAGTATAAACTGAACTAAAGAGAACAAAAGCAACGGCAATTCCGGCACCTACCTTCTTAATAGGTAAGTTAAGTTTCTTCATTTCTACAGCTTGTTTCATGCTTTTTACCAACCAACTTATTATATGTGTAAATAATCAATATCAATCCTAACGCCCGTAAGAAAGTGAGCCCCACAGAGCTAGCCAAGTACACGGTACTCTTACTGTAACCACCGAGCGTAACGCATCATATTAATCCTTATTTTTTATTACTTGCCTGTTTTATATTCCATCACGAGCCTTACTATTCCATCGAGTTCCTCGCGTTCGTTTGACGAATATAACCCAGACTCTACAACACCAACGTCATCGTTATTGAAAACACCGACACGTAACTCATACTTTTTGGTTAAAAGATATCCAACGATACCAATTATGGAAAACACACCAATACCAGCAAGTGGACGAAAAAGGAAAATAGGTAAACTAAACACAACCGCAATAAAAAACGACCTTGTGATTTTACTTTTAATGTCATGCTCTTTAACGTAGATATTTTCTAACGTATTAAGCTTAAGAGGCTTTGGGCTCTTCCTTGTTACAATCGAATCAGACTCAAGCCAAATATTCTTTTTGCCACTTTCCATTGTTCCTCCTCCATAAAGCCAACCAACTTAAAATACGATAAACCTATCTTTAACAACACCTTACCAATCAATACTTGCAAGGTAAATGATTAATGCGATTAATTCCCATTATCACATCCGGTATCGGTTCATAATTTGATGGTGACTTTAACCCAGCCGAAAGGCATCGCAAATAAAGAGAATGGCATTTTCGGAATCAGAGGAGATGTGACGACGAAAGAAACAGGAAAATGGCTAAATGATTAATAAGATTGTTATCGCTACCTTATTTGGGCCTCACTCGCCTTGAGAGAACCTCAAACGATGTGCCTTTCAAATGCAATCGTACAATTTACTTAATGAAGTGGCTTCGGACTTGTTCAACACTCAGGATTTAGTGTTGGCTGCGCAACACCTTAATCCTTATTCGTTAAGTTTTTAGTCCACCGCACTGATTTGAGCTTGTTTTACTCTTTCGAGGACTTTCTTTAACACAGCTAAGTTTTTACCGTTTTCACAACGTTCAATTTCAGACTCAAGGCTAGTTACTATTTCCACTTTCAACGCTTTCAAGTGCTCTACCTCCCCTCCAAGAAAGTCTGTAAATAACTGACCTTCAATTCTATCTAACCAACTATCAAGAAGATCATCATCATCTTCAAACACTGTAAGCAGCATGCTCGGTTTGTACTTGAGGATAGTTGCAAAAAATTCACTTAACTCTAACCAAACAGCACCATCTCGGTTAACCCATGCCTCTTTCAACATCGCTAAAGCATATAGAGACTTCTTCTTGTCCCCGCTTTTAAAGCTTTCGATAACTTTACTGCGATGAGACTCCAACCATTCATAACCTGTTGAAGAGTTTACTGAGTCTAAACGAATTATTAGCTCTCTAGAGAGCTGTAGGGTTCTTTGTGCATCTTCTTTTGTTACCGCATCCAAAGTGTGGACTGATTCATTGCGTTTTTTGCGAATTTCATGAAAAGTTTCAATATCTCTCTGACTTAAAAGTTTGTAAGTTTTTGAGAGGGAAATTAACTCTAGCATTGTCCCTTTTTCAATTTTGATTCCTTTAGACTCTAGTAGTCGTTTTAATAATGACTCAACAACTTTACTAGATTCAAGTACGGACATGTCATACATACCAATATTCATTAACTCTTGAGATTTAGCCATGATTTCAATATTTTCATTTCTCTCCATCTTCTTCTCACTTTCTGAGAATTTTGATTTCATTGACTTGCTAATGAACATGGCGAATATATTTGCAAAAATACCAGCTAAAACTGAGCTAACTACATTTATAGCGAATGGAGTAATTTTATCGATATGTTGCTCAGCAATGGCTGTGCTTTTAACCAAAAGCCAGAGGAAAAGGTATACAGGCGGAGTTGCTAAAGCTATCGCGTAACACGCATTACTTATAGTATCGAGAAAGCTAAAATGCTTAGCAGAAGCAAACTGCAATGAAATGAAATACACTGCCAAACCAAGAAATGCAGTTAGAAAAATATATGTATGCTCTATCGTTAAGGAAATGTCAAAAATAACAAACCCAACATCAGAATTACTGTCCACAAGTGGCTTAAAAGCAAAGACAGCAGCAAGTAAACCAATAGTAAAACCAACCTTTGTCTTAAAAAAGTCGTTCATAAAATCTTCTATATCTCCAAAAACTTAACGCTCGCCATAATACGCCACAACGCATTACGATAATGTTGATAAACCACCGAAAGCACCACAGCCAATTCAGACCTAGAATACCGAGCGTTGATGGTCGTATTGATGGCCTTGTTAAATGAATTTTTACAACCAATCTGAAAGCTTCGGTTTCTCAAGAATTAAAGGCTTGTCATCCATATGGCTCTCCACCTTCAAATCTAAATCGTCTTTGATAAACTGTGAAACCATATCAATTTCAGGGAACAGCTTTGCTTTTGATATACCAAGACTTGCAAGTTGTTTATTGATCTCTGGCTTGTCTTTTGCCTTTATTATGTATCGGTTACCATTTGGTTGTAGTATCCAGTCAGGCTCAATTTGAGCCGAGAATCTTTTCGTTTCATCAACACCAAACAGCAGAAATGCACCGTCTTGTCTGATTATGCGTTGGTTGTCTAGTTTAGGCTTCACACAAACGACACTTTGAATGTGTTTAGGGTTTACTCTTTCCCTAAAGTGAGGCTTTTCTTGGCGTATACAATGCATTAAAACATCAGCATGTTCATTATCCTCGGAATGGAAAGACTGGCTATCACCACTAAATTTGTTAGGTAACGAAAAGTTATTTTTTAACCAAGCTATATTTGAGACAACACTAACTGTATCGCTGTCAAAATACTTAATGTCTTTTTTTGGTATTTTGAAAAAGATAAGTTCACCATCTTTTTCGCTATCCAACTTAGATGAACAAGCAAAATACAATGCAACTAGTGGATTTTCAGTGATATCCAGTAAACGGGTTGGCAAGTCATAGTGTTGCATTTTAACTAACTTCTCGAAACTTGATTGCTTCCCGTCGAAGTCTTTAGGACAGCGAATAAGCAACTCCTGAATCATTTTGTGCTCATTATTTATCCATTCATCTTTTCTATAGATCGAAGGAGTTAGCCCATAGCTCTTGTTTCCATGACCACGATAGAATATTACATAATCAGGGTCATGAAGATCTTCAATAACTGAAAGTAGTGTTCGTAAACTACCTAACTTTGACTCACTCAATTTGTATGCTACCTCTACCAAATTCATTTAACGAATGACATGGATTCCCCCTCCCGAGGATCTGCCACACTTATGTGGTACTTAAATGCATCGGAGGCACCATGTCGGATTATTCTTATTTCTGCGGAATCGACCTAGCTAAAAACCACTTTAGTCCTCATGCCGTAGACCAAAATGGTAAGGTCATACTTCATAAATCAGCAACTCGCTCTAAACTACTGACTAAAATAGAAAATATGCCACTGATGCGTAGATCCACATGATGACACAATCTTATCTTGGCCTCGCTCGCCTTGAGAAAAGCCTCAAAGCGGTGTGCCCTTCAAGTTCAATCGTACAATTTACTTAATAAAGTGGCTTCGGGCTTGTTCAACACTTGGGATTTAGTTTTGGCTGCGCAACACCTTAATCCTTATTAGTTGGACGTAGATACACTAAGCGAACGAGTCTCTATGTGACAGAATCGAGCATTGCTTTCAGTTGACTCTTGCTCTTTTCATCTCCAAATGGAAATCGTTCGCAACTATATATATAGTAAAAGCAGTCAGTTACCTCTCCAGTATTCTTTCCTACTTCGTGCCAACCACTAATGGTTTCAATATTTCGTTCTTTTGCGCTATTTACTACTATCTCTCGATATTTTTTTATTTTGTCTTCTGAGCCATTAAAAGCAACAAAACCATGTTGGATTAAAAATGCTAATGCATCCTCCACCGGATCTGAATTATGATATGATCTCAAATTTATTCTCCTATAATTACCTAACCCCAAATGAAGGTGTGAACAACGCCTCCACCCAAACCTAAAGCATTGTGCCATAAACACTAAACTGGCTGAAATGAAAGCGCCAAGCGTTGTGAATCACTCTTAAATTTATTGTTGAACGAAGCCGCTGCGCGGCAGAGTAAAGCGAGTGCAAGCCATACTGATCTGCTCCAGTTAG
>NZ_JBFRVM010000112.1:0-16718 GCF_041475145.1 Vibrio sp. 10N.222.49.A3 | reverse complement strand
TCTAACTGGAGCAGATCATCCCGGATAACTCCACTTCTACAGGAATCTTCACTTCAGACTCTCCTTTAAAGAACCATCTCTTTGCAACTGCAAATTTTGCATCTACGAAGCCTTGGTTCTCGCCAGTACTATGGTATCTATCTTGTTTTAGACACTTCTCAGAGCCTTTAAGTTGAATACGGACAGGATTACTTTGTGTAGTAACATGTCCCAGTTTTACTACATAACCATCAGATTCATTGTAAAGCGGCTCAATTGCATTAAACACGTTTAGAGCATCACCCGGGTGAGCACCGCTATTCGTTAAATAACCTCTTAACAAGAACAATTGGTCTTGGCTACTAGTATGTGACAAGCTGTGGCGGTCAACAGATATGATGAGCAACTCAGCTTCTTTTGACCAGTATGCAGTATGGAACAACTGTGTATTTTGCTTTTTCTTGAATACCAGTTCGCCCTCTTGATCTTTCGTGTATTCAAGGCCTTCATCATTTAAATGTGCAGCAGCCAATATTTCTTCAACCTCTTTCTCAGCTACAGCACACATGATCAAAGTTTTAAACTGATAATCACCTAGAGTCGTGTCCAGCTTTTGCATCGGTAATACAACATTTTTCTTGAGCTTTCTGAGCTTCCCCTGGTCTTCGATTGGAAAAGGAAAAGCGTTATATACATCGCCAGAGCTAGTCAGTGTTACGTTATCAAAAACATCGTCTAGAGATTCATGGTCATCTTCGTGAACACGAAACAGTTCAATCTGCCTTGTTCCCATCTTAGATGCCAAAAGTCCTAGGTCAGAAATGGCCGCTTGAAGCTCAGACGATGCTGAAGCCTCACGAGCGACCTCTTCCCTAAAAGATTCTTTAGAAGCTGCCTTAGTAGAAAATACCTTTTTAATCTCTCGCTTTGTATGCTGAAAACCAAAGCGACCCATAAGTGTATTTAGCTGATGCTCATATGATGTTGACATGTATTACCTTACAACTATTAGTAGTACAAGGAGAGTACAGTCATATCAGACATCATTCAATATCTGAACACCCTATTGATAGAATGGCAATTAAATCAATTAATTAATATGATCTTGCTATCGGTATAAAGATGATATTGGCAATGACGCAGTGGACAATATACACTCATTAACAACGAACCTTATCAATTCAATCAAAGCACACAGAGAAGGAGGCACGATGAACGAACATAAAAATGCAGGCTACAGTACTGCCTCCTCACCAGAGGCTCCGCCAGTAGATATCAGCCAAGTGATTGAAAATCATCATGCTTATAAAGGTCATGATAAAAAGAAGAAAACGAAATACGCAAATCACATCAAGCTACACAATGACAAGATTAAGAAGCACAAACAGCTTTCTCTTTAAATTTTTGCCCTATCTTTTACTAAACCGTTCCAATGTGAGCGGTTTTTCTTTGTCCTTAAATAAGAAAAATGTTTTGACGAACAATCGACCTTCAGTAAATGTAATCATTGGTTTAGATCTCTTTCTTTTGAGAATGATAGTTACCAAGGAAGAGCATTTACTAAGAGCAAACAAATAGGACACAGTACCTACTATAAACGCGAAAAAAGGCGCTCAATTGAGCGCCTTTCTTGTATCTACAATCTAACCATTCTTAATTTAGTTATTTCTCAACCAAACATCTTGGTTTTTAGGTGCTTTCTTCTTTTTCTTCTTGCCAGTTCCTGCTGGTGGCGCAACCGGTTTTAATGCAGCAACAAGTGCAGCGGTTGCTTCTTCATCCACTTCAAAGCCTTCGATTTGCTCACGCTCAAGACGAATTTTGTTCTTCTTCTCGATGATTGTGAAGTGATGGTAGTCT
Organism: Vibrio sp. 10N.222.49.A3; assembly: GCF_041475145.1. NCBI lineage: Bacteria > Pseudomonadati > Pseudomonadota > Gammaproteobacteria > Vibrionales > Vibrionaceae > Vibrio > Vibrio sp. 10N.222.49.A3. The sequence goes on along the minus strand of NZ_JBFRVM010000112.1, from coordinate 14,879 downwards.
TCGTGATCGATCAGAGATAATGCTAAACCAACCTCACCTGCACGACCGCTTCGGCCAATACGGTGCATGTAGTCTGATGGACTACGTGGTAAGTCAAAGTTGATCACTACAGGAAGCTTTTCAATATCCAGACCACGAGCTGCGATGTCTGTCGCGATCAGAACGTCAATCTCGCCAGATTTAAAATCTTCTAGGATACGAGTACGTGAACCCTGACCTTTATCACCGTGGAATACTTCCGCAATGATACCGCGCTTGTAAAGCTTATCAGCCAAATGTTCACAGCTGTTCTTCGCATTCACGAAGATAAGAGCTTGGCGCCATTCGTGTTGTTGAATCAGGTGCGCCAACAAAGCTGTCTTACGGCCTTTTTCGACTTCGAATACTCGCTGAACTAGCGTGCTCGCATTGGCACTTTGAAGTTGGACTTCAATTGGGTCGTTCAGTAATTCTTGAGTCAGCGTTTTAACTTGCTCAGGGAAAGTCGCAGAGAACAACAAGGTTTGCTTCTTATTCGGCAATAGCTTCAAGAGTGCATCAAGTTCTTCTGTAAAGCCAAGGCTCAACATTCGGTCAGCTTCATCAAGCACTAACGTTTTTACTTTATCGAGTTTGATAGCGTTGCTTGAGATCAGATCAAGCAAACGACCCGGTGTTGCCACCAAGATGTCTGTGCCGCCACGTAACGCTTGCATCTGAGTGTTCACCGATACACCACCGAATACACAAACCGTTTTGATTGCACCGTTGAAATGTACTGCGTAAGACTTAACGCTATCGGCAACTTGCTTAGCAAGCTCACGTGTAGGAACCAAGATAAGGCCAGAAACATAGTTACCTTTGCCCGAACGACGGTCCAGAGGTGCATCTTCATGAATCTTTTGTAACAGTGGAAGTGCAAATGCTGCAGTTTTACCTGAACCTGTATTTGCGCCTGCAATTAGGTCGCGTCCTGCTAACACACTTGGAATAACTTGCGCTTGGATAGGCGTTGGCTGTTGGTATTCAAGCTCGGTAAGACGAGCCATCAAAGGAGAGATTAAGCCAAGATCAGAGAAGTTGGTTGGTGTTGTGGTGTTAGTCATTAATTGCAGGAACTCAAAGCTAAAATAATAGCGCGCTATATTAACGTATTTCAGCAGTATTACGTAACTAAATCGCCCCTTTCTCTCGTGTTTTAGCAATGAGCCCCCACTACAACACATCCAGTATCAAGTTATCGCAAGTTTAATTCAGCCATCCTGCTACCGTTTGTTCCGGTGTATACGAGTTAGGTTCGGTTAACCACACGGCCACGGCATCTGGCGTGGCGACTAAAGGAGAGAAATCGATATTGAATTGCCATTCAGACTGACCACGTCGATAGCCGTCGTAAACCACGACAAAATCGTGCTCAAGTTTCTTACCTCTGTTCTCGCCCGCTTCAACGCTGGTGACTTCGTTCATCGCCAACAAGGCAATATGAGCGACATAATCACCTTTGCCTTCGTAGTGCACGCTGAACGTATCGCCTTTATGATTGACGGTTAGCTTAGGGTTACTTTGTTGTTGGAGCGATGGCAAGGTTCTGTCTAGCCAATTAAAGTAACCGCGCCACTCTTTTCCATCGACGACAAAGCCCGGAGTATAAACGCCACTTGTTACTCCATAAGCTTTGTACAAGCGTTGCTTTTGACTGAATGCCTTGCTAGCGAACTTGTCTCCCCACCCTAGGTAATCCCAGTAATCGACGTGATAGGCGAGCGGAATGACTTGTGTCCAAAGATTAGGGTGGTCTTCAAAAGTACTAAGGTAGGCATCAGCAGGCGGACAACTTGAACAACCTTCAGAGGTGAACAGTTCGATAACCTGCGCAGGTTGACCTTCATTACTCCAGGTTTGTGCAAACGACACAGAAGAATGGGCGCCGATTGGCAAGGCAAGTAAACAGAGTTTAAGCAATGATGAATTGCGTGTGGCGTGTGACATACCGAGATCCTTGTACGAAGCGAATTTACTGGCGCTCAAATAAAGACCGTTATGCCTAAGTATTTCTTTCAGGTGATGAGTTTCTTTCAGATACTTATTTTATTTCAGATGCTTAGTTTCTTTGAGATGCACAGCTTATTTCAGATACAAAAACGCCAGCTTCAGAAGCTGGCGTTTTCTTAAAATTCTATATTTTTACATGTTAACGCAGAGATTAACGGTTGATACCGATATCGCGTTGCATGTGACCAGATAGGTCGCTTGAGTAGTAACTACGTGGAGAGTTGTCTACAAAAAGAATATCGAAAATGTGTGTAATCAATCCTTTGAAGTTAACCGAGTAGGTCTTCTTATCCATAGAGTTAGGAACAGCGATAGTATTCATTTGCATTGCTTGAGCCATGATTGCCTCTCTATAAATTTGTTTAAGTGGTTCGTTCTGATGACAAGAATAATAGGTGATTTTTTACACGTTAAAAAATGACTAAATTTGGACTTTCAGATTAGTTTTTCTAATAAAACAAACCGTTAACAAGGCATGGAAATACATATTCACAAATGGTGACTATAAATTCACAATGGCGTTAAAAACATGCATTTAGTACAAATACCCTTCAAATCACAGTGGCCAATGTCACAGAAATTTTACATGAATAAATTTCCCACTTCATCGACCACGTACCGATTATAAACTTTTCGATAAGTTATATTTGTTTCTAATTCACTTGTTCAATGTCTGGATTCTTCGCATAAATCGACGCTATAACCGCAACCGTCATGGTAGAAATAAGCACCGCCAACGACCAGTACGTTGGGATAGCCCACTCACTGTCAACCAATAGCATTTTCACACCAATGAACACCATGATGAATGCCAGTGCAGGCTTCAAGTAGATGAACTTATCCATCATGCCTTGCAGAACAAAGTACAAAGAACGAAGGCCAAGCAATGCAAATACGTTTGCAGCCAGTACTAAGAATGGCTCTTGTGTCACCGCAAAGATCGCAGGAATAGAATCCAATGCAAACATCACATCCATAACTGCAATCGCACCGATCACCAACATCATTGGAGTGAATGCCCATTTAGCACCCTGTTTAACCATTAATGCAGGGCCATGGAAATCTTCGGTTACCGGCATCACTTTACGAAGTAGCTTTTCAGGCAGTGTATTCACGCTTTCCTCTTCGCCCTCGTCTAACGCCAGTTTAATACCAGTACCAATCAAGAACGCAGCAAACACGTAAAGCACCCAGTGGTATTCAGCCAACAGCTGTGCGCCTAGTGCGATCATAATTGCACGAAGTACCAATGCACCAATTACGCCCCAAAGAAGCGCACGTGGTCTTAGATGCTCAGGAACTTGGTATTGAGCAAAGATCATCGCGAAAACAAATAGGTTGTCTACACTGAGTGATTTTTCTAGCAAGTAACCCGTAATGAATGACACGGTTGCTTTTTGCGCTGTGTAGTCACTATTTGGTGCATAAATGTCCCAGAATAAGTAAATAGAACCAGCAAACAAAAATGCAAGTACAAACCAAAAAACGCTCCAGATTGCCGCTTTTTTAATTGTGACGTTCCCACCACGAGTCTGATAGATATCAATAGAGACGAGAATCACTGTTAGCAGGAAAAAACCCGCATAAGTCGTCATGATTGGCGATGAAAAAAAGGATTCACTATTTGTAGATAATAGAGATTGAGTTGAGTTCATTATTCCTCCGGGCGGAAGAACTTTACAAAGACCTTCCGCAAACAAAACATATCAAGTTCCACGACGGATCTTGATTGTGATTGCGTTGGTCTCGTTGAAGTGAAATATGGGATTTCACCTTTACATACCGGATAGGCTCTTAGCCTAACGAGATGACGACATGTAAACTTGCGCTAACTACTCCCCAAACGCGTGGATAATATTCCCCTATTTGTGTTTCGTCTATTAAAATTTGCACTAGAAATACAAAAAAGGAGCAAATGCTCCTTTCTTATTGATGCCACCCTATCAAATAGACACTCGAATTGATTCTAAGAATAAATTCGCTAACCAAATTCACGATGGCACTGCGTAGTTACACTGCAAAACGATCAAGTAATAATTCTGCGCAAATTACAATCTCGCGTAAATTACAATCCTGCAGTCGGTATCAAATACACTAACGCAGACCAAACCGATACCCAACCAACCACCGCTACTGCATCTAACCAATCTTTCTTATCCATGCTTATCTCCACAAGAAGTGTGACCTGCAGGAATAAAGCATAAACAGTGCCAAATTTATAAACAGCCATAACTAATAATGTTAAGTGCAATCATTGATGCTGATTATCTAAAACACTCCATGCAATTCAGCGGTTCATTGTGTTTAAGAGACTCTGGGTATTCTTGTAGAAACTCGATAAAACAGTCTGCCATAGAATCGGTCGTCACCACGCCATCACCTATCATATCTAAGACGGCGTTATAGCCCTCTTTTCCTTTCATGGTGTAGGCTGACGACGCGCCTCGGTAAATTCGATCGCGAGACACAGGCTGCCAACCGGATACTTCAGAGTGAATTTCTAAATGGTGAATCCTATGCCCTATAGGTGCTTCTTTGTGATAACAAAATCTCAAGTTATGAGTATAAGGAAAGCTGCCGGAACCTGTGCCCACGACACCATTATCGATCGCGTTATTGATTGCACCTTCAAGCATGCCAGCGATCGTTTCACCTTTTACTTCATACACACCAATGGGTACGGCAAACGGTAGTAGTTTTCCGGCAATATCGGCAACGGATACATCACCACTATTAAGTGAATTTCGCACTCCACCAGAGTTGTGAATCGCAAATTCAACCTGATGCCCTTTCTTGTTCATTAGGTAGTGAAATGATTGAGCAACCAAGGGCGCAAGCTGACTTGGACCTTTCTCATCCGGGATCCGAATATGGCGCAGTGTTGTGTCTGCATGAGCAATCACTTGTTGCTGAAGCTTTCGAACTCTCGGCTGGTATTTATCCGTCAGAATACTCTGCAGCTCAGGATCTTTTTTACACACTGCAATATTAGGGTGATTATTTAAAAACTCACATGCCATGTCGTGGGCATCGTCTTGCCCTACTTCACTCAATTTCGCGTCTATAAACAGTCGACGGCCTAACAGCAGTTCGTTCTTACCGTTGAAGTGAGTCACTTTGCCTTCAGCATCGAACTCGATTTCGCAGTGTCCTAGGCTCATGGCGTGGAAACCCGCTTGCACAACATAGGTGTCATCGACTTTCACTCCGTAATCATCATCTTTAACTAAGCCAATATCAGAGAAATCACCTTGTAAGCGATGACTATGACCACCAACAATGACACCAATACCTGTTACGTTGGCTGCTAACTCTAAATCAGCTTCGTAACCAAGATGACTAAGTAACACAATCTTGTTGATGCCTGCTTGATGGATTTGCTCAATGGTCGCTTTTGCGGTTTCTAAAGCATTTTCAAATGGTGTATCGATATCTGGATTAGCAATGCCTGCCATCTTATCGATGCTTAAGCCGAATATTGCAACCTTCTCGCCATCAAACTCTTTCGTTATAAAAGAAGCACTTCGCGTTTCAGTCAGATAAGGCTTAACAATTTCGTTGTCCGCTAAGGTATGAGTTTTATTGATATCCTCATTCGATAGATTCCAGTTACCGGCCAACAGTGGAAATTTGATTCTTTTCGCGAAGATCGCAACGGGCTCATTACCCATGTCTAACTCGTGATTTCCGAGCGTCATGGCATCTATATTTAGGGCATTCAACAAATCGGCGTTGGCTTTTCCCTTGAATAAAGAAAAGTACAAAGTCCCCTGGAAGCAGTCACCAGCATGCAGGAACAGGGTTCCAACCTTCTGACGCTGGGCATCTTGTTCTATTTGTTTGAAGCGTGTTGAAATTCGAGCAAAGCCACCAGTACTGACATAAGGTTCAATGATGTGGTTGTTCATTTTAAGTGATAGCTGTAACGAGGTTGGTTCAAAGTATGAGTGGGTGTCGTTGATGTGTGCCAACACTATTTTTGTCGGCTTATTCTTTTTAGTCATATTTTCTTCTCTCTTTGTCCCTTCATACTAGGTCGAGAATCATGACAGAATCGTGAATTTTATGAAACTGCACTGCAAAAAAATACTCGAGATAGATCGAAAATCTCATTTTGCACCGTATAAATAAACAACGGGTTTTGTGACAGGTGAGCATACCAGATTTGTGTTTTTCGATTATGATTAAAGATATCTGTTAGCTTTCAAACAATTAGCAGAGCCTTCCGTTAGGAGTAAGCCTATGCAACTAGAAAGAATCGAGATTTCTGGCTTTCGAGGTATTAAGCGCATGTCTCTTGCGTTTGATGAGCTAACCACGCTTATTGGTGAAAATACTTGGGGTAAGTCTTCATTATTGGATGCCCTTTCCGTCGTTCTCCCTTCAGACGGAGTTCCATATCACTTCGAAATGACCGATTTCCATGTCGATTACTCAGTTTCACATCCACAGTCTCAACACCTTCAAATTGTTCTCGCATTAAAAGCCAACGATAAAAGTGAGCTAAATGCAGGACGTTATCGCAAACTCAAACCGGTGTGGGTTCAAGACGAGTTTGGTGTTTTTCGTATCTATTATCGAATCAGTGCCACGTTAGAGCAATATGAAACGACCACACACTATGCATTTTTGGGGTTGGACGGAAACCCTCTCAAGCTTCATCACTCAGAAAAGCTCGCTCAAGAATTAATGACGTTACACCCTGTAATTCGTTTGAGAGACGCAAGGCACTTCGATCGCCCTTTCAACGGCAATTCACTTAACCACAATGCTCATCTACCGGGTAATGTTCACACTAACACCGTTCATGCTAGTAACGGGCACGCTAATAATGTGAGTGGAAATGGTAACGGCCAGAGTCAAACAACCAATGGTAATGGCAGCAATGGAAACGGAAATGGGCGTCAGGCAAGGATAGAAAAACGCATCGACAACACCTGCCGTCGCCTTATGGCGATACCCGGACATGTTAATAAAGGTGAAATGCGCAGTAGTCTTGAGTCGATGCAAAGCTTGATAGAACACTACTTCTCATTTAAGAGTGTCTCACGTAAAAATCCGAGAAAACCGCGTGATGGGTTACTTTACTCAGCTGGTGCGAACGACAAGAGCATTCATCAATTAGTCGAAGAGACCAAAAACAAACAAACTCGCTTATTATTCATGGGGTTGCTTAATGCCTATTTGCAAGCAAAAGGGCCAAATGACTTAAGAAGATGTGCTCGCCCTCTTTTGATCCTTGAAGATCCAGAAGGTCGATTGCACCCAACGCACTTGGCAAGGGCTTGGAGCTTGATGCAAAAGCTGCCCATGCAAAAAATCCTGACCACCAACAGTGGCGATCTACTTGCTGCAGTGCCGCTTCAATCGATTCGTCGTTTGGTACGTCAGTCAGATAAAACCATAGCCAACCAGCTCAATGTGAACCACTTCAGCAAAGATGAACTTCGTCGAATTGGTTTTCATATTCGTTTTCACCGGTCCGGCGCTCTGTATGCTCGCTGTTGGTTGTTGGTAGAAGGTGAAACCGAAGTCTGGTTGTTTAACGAGTTAGCCAACCAATGTGGGTATAACCTTGCTGCGGAAGGCGTTCAAATTATTGAGTTCGCGCAGTCTGGTCTTAAAGCGCTCATTAAAGTAGCGCAAGAGTTTGGCATCGATTGGCACGTGGTGACTGACGGAGACGCTGCTGGTAAGAAGTATGCGGCGACTGTGCTATCTAAACTTGGTAATGATCAAGAACGACATCGCCTCACAGAACTGCCTGATAGAGACATCGAGCACTACTTGTACATGAATGGGTTTGAGAACTTTTTCAGAGACATGGTTAAGATTCCTTATGATCACCCTATTCCAGCGAAAAAAGTTGTGGCTAAAGTTCTCAAGAAACACGCAAAACCAGACCTGGCTTTAGCGATCGTGTCTCATTGTGAGAATCAAGGACAAGACTGTATTCCATTGTTGTTGAGATGGACTTTGAAACGCGTGATCACCATGGCAAACGGAAATACCTAGCTTCTTGCTTATCTGATAAGTGCTATTAGTTCTTCTGTTGATAATTTCTTGAATTGATTAAGAAACCAAAAAAGGCACACCAAGTGGAGTGCCTGTATAAATCGATATACAAATTAATTGGGGGTTATCTTGCAAGAGTTCACAGTGACTAAACTAAGGTTAGGTTAACGAATTAAGGCTAGGTTAACGAATTAAGCCTTGGCTTGCTTAGCGTGTTGTTCAACCGCTTCCGAAGATTGAGTCGATTTTTCGTGAAGCCAAAGCCCCGTTGCTTTCATCAAGTATCCAAAGACACCACCAAGCAGTAAAGATGGCACGACAAGTTGCCAATCGCCGCCTGCTGCAAACGTCGCGCAGCAACCAATAAAGGTCCCTGGGATATAACCTAGCCACGCTTGTTTGGCTTGAATACACATAAAGAAAGCGACAATAGCGGTAATCATATAGCCTAAAATCTCTAACCCTGCGAAGGTCGAGCTTTCGATAATCACCATTGCCCAGAATACACCTGTCATGTTGGTCAGTAAGCTGCCTGCTAGTCCTTTAACACCGCCCGTTGGCGAAGCAAAATAACTGGTGCAACCTAAGAAACCGGCCCATGACAATAAGCCGAAAGAGATAGCAATCCATCCCCATAGACCTGACAAAATACCTGTTGTTAATGAAATCGCGACTAATGTACTCATACTATTTCTAAAGCCTAATTACGAAATTCATCGCACCGGATTTAGCCTCACTTAAAATCAAGTAAGCATATTATGGGAAGAACGCCTTCTTTTAGCCGATCATGATCACATTAATAATGTACGCGAATATGCATTTATCACCAGATAGAGACCGGAATCGCTTATTCAACACAATTAGTTATTAGGGGCTGTTAACCTTTCGAGCTTTATTTTGCAGCTCTTGTGGGAAATTTATACAAGGCAGAGGCTTTGATGTGTAGTTAGCCTACATGAAAAGGCGATAACGCAGTAGAAATGAACCACAAGGGCTGCCCGAAGGGTTCGGTTAAAATCGCTTTATGCTTTGTTGAAGAATATTTGCTTAGAATGACTAGGCTACATACTCTTCGCCGCGCCTAAAACGATTTTACCTCGAACAAAACTTAACCACGAAAGGTCAACAGCCCCTAGCCTTTATCAAATTACCGTTATAGAACTGACGGTTTGCCTTTCATCATGCGCTTACCTTCTCGCTTAATACATTCAGCAAGTGGGTTTTCTGCCATATCCGCACGCCAAATAAACGAAAGCGTACGTTCCATTTCAAGCTCAGGAACATTCAAAGTAACGAGTTGGCCAGATTCAACAAACTGCTCGACATCGAGATAAGGTAAACACGTTAAATATGGGCCGTTTGCTACCAAACTTCTTAAAACAGGAACGTGTTCATATTCTCGCCAAACATCAAGATCACCAATTAAATGATGAATAGAGCTATCAAAAACTTTGCGAGTACCTGAACCATGTTCACGCAATACCCACTTCGCTTGTTCTAGTTGCGCCAAACTGACACGTTCACGCTTTGCAAATGGGTGATGAGCCGATGCAACCACCGTTAAATGGTCGGTACACCACACTTCTTGATGAACTCGGTTATCGTCACAGCGACCTTCGATAACGCCAAGGTCATATTGGTAATCTAATACGCCATCTATAACCGCATCGGTACTTTGTACACCAAGCGAGATTCGCATCTCAGGAAAGTCGTTATCAATAATACTGATGAGGTCTGGAACCAGGTGTTCTGCCGGGGTTTGGCTCGCACCGAGTTTGAGCTCTCCACTCAATAAATGCTGCTCGTAAAAACCCATTTCAATTTGCTGTGCATCTTGCAGTAAACGCTTCGCTTTTGGCCTAAGCCACATGCCCCAATGAGTGAGCGCCATTTGCTTGCCCTGCCTTTCAAACAAAGGCCTGCCGAGCATTTTTTCCAACTGTGCAAGAGACATACTTGTCGCCGACTGAGTCAATGCAAGCCTATCAGCTGCCTGACTTACGCTTCCCGAATCTGCTACCGCGTCAAAGACGGCGAGTTGCTTTAATGAATAACGCAAAATCTATCCTTAATTCTTTTAATAACTTATGTCCTGCTGCTCGTTTTTTGTTAAGCCGATGAGCAATCAATTTCATTCTACGCCTAACCAAATCTATATCAATATTTTTGATGTGGTTTCTAAAAATTATCAATTTTACCTCTACCCCCCAACACCCTAATCTGGAATGGCAGGACACAACGAGCCCTGCAAAACATTACTGATTAACCATTACGGATTAACCAAGTCATTAACACTAGGAATTACACATGACGGATTGTTCAAGGGGGGGATATGGCAACCAGCACTTCTGAAAATCAGCAACTGTTCTCGCCAACAGAAATGATGGCGGAAGCCGAGAAATTTGCATTAAGCAAAGCAAATAAAACCAGCAGCATGACATTGAGTTTGGCAATCATGGCTGGCGCATTCATCGGGCTTGCTTTTTTATTCTACATCACGGTGACCACAGGTAGCTCTGATGCAGGATGGGGATTAAGTCGCTTAGCCGGTGGGCTTGCATTCAGCATGGGGTTAATCCTGATTGTTATTTGTGGTGGCGAGCTGTTTACCAGTTCGGTGTTATCAAGCATTTCATGGGCTAATAAGCAGATAACCTTCACCAAGATGCTGTCTATCTGGGGCAAGGTATATGTAGGCAACTTTATCGGTGCCATGTTCCTACTGGCTTTGGTAAGCGCAGCAGGCTTATATCAACTGGATGGCGGGCAATGGGGCTTAAACGCTCTAAACATTGCTCAACACAAGCTACACCACAGCCCTGTTCAAGCTTTCGCTTTGGGTGTGCTTTGTAACTTACTAGTGTGTTTAGCAATTTGGTTAACGTTCAGCTCAGCTAACGCCATGACTAAAGCAATGATGACCGTATTACCCGTTGCAATGTTCGTTAGCTCAGGCTTTGAACACTGTGTGGCGAATATGTTCATGGTTCCATTAGGCATCACAATTCAAGCATTCGCACCAGAGAGTTTTTGGATGCAAATTGGCGCAACATCAGCCCAGTATGCAGACCTGAACATCATAAAATTTGTCACTGCAAACTTAATACCAGTGACATTCGGCAACATTGTAGGTGGTGCGGTATTGGTCGGCTTAGCCAATTGGAGTATCTACCGTCGCCCGCAGCTTAAAGCGGCAAAAATTACAGCAATAACTCAAACAACAGAAATTACGTCAGTTAAGGAAACCACTATGAACACTACAACTACTATCAAGCAAATCATGAACACTCAACCAATTACACTGAGCGTAGAAATGCCTACTTCAGTGGCGATTGATTCACTTTTAGATGCTCAACTTGTTAGCGCTCCTGTTTGCGATGTTGAAGGCCGCCTAGTAGGTATCCTCTCTGTTCACGACGTAATGGTTGACCTTTGGTGCCAAGACTACATTCCGACTAAAGGTCAGAAAGTGGTAGACCTAATGAGCCGTGACGTAGTGGCTATTGATGCAAACGACAAACTGGTCGATGTTGCTGAGTTCCTATGTATCGATAAAGAACAACTGTACCCGACAACAAGCATGGGCTATGCCACTCGCCTGACCTCTCTTTCTTTAGAAGAGCGTGCAAAAGCGATGAAAGTAAGCCAACCACATATGCTTCCAGTGCTAGAAAATGGCGTAATGGTCGGTGTGATGACTCGTACTGAAGTTATGCAAGCACTACGTCCAATCTATGGCGACCGCCTAAACGTGGTTCCAAAGGCTGAACTAGAAACGGCTTAACTAGCGACTGTTTACAAAGCAAGCGTTTCATTAGAAACAAAGTAACGAATCGTAGGCTGAACTATTAGGGATTAGTCGTTCAGCTAGATAACTCAGTCATTGCAACGTTGACTGGCAGAGGTAAATGGTGGCTTAAGACGCAGTAAAAGGTTTGACACAAAACAGACCTAAACGCGTGGCCATTTACCTCAATAAAAAAGGCGCAAAGTGAAAACTTTGCGCCTTTCTCTATATTCTAGCTGCTTTGCTACTTTCCATATGACTAAATAACCGGCTAACAGCCGACCTATCTCGTATCGACTAGGATTTTGATCTTTCTAAATATGTTGATAGCGATTATTGATAGCTAGATTACTTCTTTACACCTTCAACATGCAGATCCATGTCGACATAGCTTGAAGCGCCCATTACTGGGATATTGAAGTCAGCAAGCTCTAGACGAGTTGTACCAACAAAACCAGCACGCTCACCGCCCCATGGGTCTTGACCAGCACCGATGAATTCAGCTTCGATAACGATAGGCTTGGTTACACCGTGAAGTTTAAGGTCACCCATAACTTCAAGTTTGCCGTCGCCTTTATCAACCACTTTTGTGCTGTTGAATGTCGCATCAGAAAACTTACCAGCATTGATGAAATCACCGCTACGGATGTGCTTATCACGCTCTGCGTGGTTTGAGTCAAGGCTAGTTGTATCAACCGTTACGCTGATTTTAGACGCTTCAACGTTGCTCTCATCAAATGAGAAGTCACCTGAGAATGTGTTAAAACGACCTTGGATAAAGCTGTAACTTAGGTGGCTAACTTTGAAGTTAACTGAAGCATGCGCACCTTTTGTATCAATCACGTAATCAGCGGCGTTCGCAGCGAAAGGCATTGCCATAGCAAATGCTAATCCTGTAGCGATAATTGACTTTTTCATTTTGAAGCTCCTATCATTTTTCGTAGCGTATCGTCTTTGTCGATAACGTGGTGTTTTATCGCCGCTAAGGCGTGCACTGATGCCATAATGATCAGTACCCATGCAGCATAGTAGTGAACCGTTCCTGCGAGATCAGATTGGTTTGCAAATAGTTCACCCATACTTGGTACAGTGAACCAATTGAATACCTCGATCCCACGGCCATCTGATGTCGAAATCAAATAACCTGAAATAAATAAAACCGCTAAGTTAATGTACATAAATCCATGAGCGATCTTCGCCGCTACAACTTCATAGCTTTTACCTTCCACATTAGGTGACGCGGTAACTAGCTTCCAAAGCAAGCGGATAATGGTAACGGCAGCCAAAAGAATGCCTACCGAACGGTGGTAGTCTGGTGCTGTTTTGTACCACTCACTGTAGTAAGAAAGATCAACCATCCATAGGCCTACACCAAATAGGCCAAATATTGCGAGTGCTGAGATCCAATGCATTGCTCTTGCTAAAGGATTGTAATTTTTGACGTTGTTGTTCATGCATCTCTTCCGAATGTTAACGTGTCGTGTAGTTTTGAAAAGCGTACCCTACACCAAGTTTGCGTAACATATTATTTACCAAGTTTTACATTAGTTACATCATTTCAAATTAAACAAGTTATTCAAAATTTTTGAACAAGTTGCTTTATTGACAAATTTTTTTGTCGAACAATCGCTTGCTGGGTCTATATTTCAACGATTTGTTCAATTTCATAGAGCTCATCTGAGATATCTAACATTTTTCGTTCCATGACTTTCTGAGCATCTTCTATTCCCTTGTTGTAATACACCGCACCAAACTTTTTGCTAATGAAGTCGACCAAAAATTCCGTGTCGAACTGACCAAGATCTACATCGAGTTCATCTTGCAGGTACTTTTGTAATGTATGAGTGAGCTCAGACTTTTGTTTCGAATCTAATTGAATGGTCATGAATGTGTCCAAATAAAGAGTAAGTAGAACAATTGTGATTAGCTGACTAAGATTAGGTTAACTAGCGATAACTTTACTAAGTCACCATGAGCCTGCTAACTCACTATTATTTCTCATAATTTAGATTACAGACCCGTAGAGCGCCAGTGCTATCCATAAAAACGCTCTGCAATGGCTAATTTTGATAGAGGGATCATGAACTGGCACTTTGACGATAGGTAATGGCACTGCAATTACCGTACTATTGCCCATCAATAAGATAGTAACTGTGTATAAGAGGCTTCATTGTTATTAGATCTGGTGATTAAAAGCGTCAATCAGTTTCAAGACGATTGCTTGAAACTTTGTGAGCGTCATTACCCTACCGTACACAATCAAGGGATCAGTGAACATCACATAGGCAAAGCGTTTGCGAGACGAATGGAGCACACTTTCGTTAGCTTCAATCATGCAAGCAACGTAAGCCCACTAGAAATGCTCTCTTCTGGTGAAACGCCACGACACTTCCGAATCTCTTCTGAAATTGGTACCGTTTGGATGATTAGCCACCATATGGTGAGCGCAGGAAAGACTTGTCGTAAAAAGTTGATGCTGGACATTCATAACTGGCAGCAAGAGTACGGATTTGCCATTCAACCCAATGACCTATTGATTATTGTCTCCGACCATTGGATAAGTCGAAGCAAAAACAGTGGTGAACTCTTGCATTGGTGGATGGGGGAACTCCCAGACCAGATTAGCGACTACAGCCTACAAGGTATCACGCTAAGAGAGAGTGATACTCAATTCGCAGATGATTTAAATAGTAACTTCAAAATCAGTCCGTGTTTTATCCGATTCGCTCACCCGCTAAAACGCTCTGGAAATCAACAACTAGTTCGTAAATACCTGCAACTTTATGCGGTAATACAATGGCAGTAAAATACAAGCCAATTTTCAATTTGATATATAACGTAAATAATTATACCTACACTATTATTTTATAAAATAACACCTATATTCCACTCATTTATTATCCGGATTCTCCAGTTTACTAATTAATAACTTAACAACCTCAATATTAATTTTGAGAGACAGACATCATTTTTGTGTAACCACGAAGATCTATTTATTTTATTATTTTGATACTCCCCCAGAATGTAATGTGATTACCGAGGGAGG
>NZ_JBFRVM010000111.1:0-17830 GCF_041475145.1 Vibrio sp. 10N.222.49.A3 | reverse complement strand
GAATTGCTAAATAAAAAAAGGGGGGGTTCCCCGCAATTATCACAAAAATAAGACGTTCAAAATGCCAACAATACTCAGCCTTACATTTAAGGTGAAGAATTACTGATAGACCAACAAACATATAAAACTCAAATAAATCCTCAGTTTATATATTAGCTGTGAAACGCCTCAGATGTGAGGCGTTTTTGCTCTTAAAAACGACAAAGTCGCTTGGTGATAACAGCGATTAGAGCATTTTCTTCAAATGATAATTGTCCAGAGGCTTCATAGACCTGAATTTTGACTCGTGGCACTTTCTAACTCGAAAGTGCCCTACTAAAAGTTATCCATTCTTCTAATGCTGTTAGTTGTGAATCCCCGTGTTGTATCACGGGGGTAAATTCGACCAACTATAAGCACTCACATGACCCTGCTCTAGTTGCAAGCTTGCGCGCTAGTAACAGTACAAGCAAATTAGATGTTAAACTTCCGACAATCGCACTAGACAAAATATGGAGCCATCTTGCTTAGAACTATCTATAAGTACTTACCGCCTAGAGAGGATTTTTTTGATAACTTTTTGCTAAGGGCATCTAACAAAGACTCTTTAAATGACCCATTTGAAATGAACCCTAGTATCAATTGTCTTGAGGATATTTGTTTAAAAGAGCCTTATGGAATTTTTAGGCCATGTAACTCTGATGATTTGAATCAGTTTTTGGAATCAATCCCCATTGAGGAACGATGGGAAAGTATTGGTCATGTATTTTGTCGAGGGCTAGGGATTATCAGCTTGACTGAGACTAAAGATAATTTACTTATGTGGTCACACTATGCACAAGAACATCGAGGTATTGTTGTTGAATTTGATTTTCATCACCCATTTTTCTCTGAGAGTTATAGAACTTTGATGTCACCAAATTTAGGTAGAGCTTCACGGGTTTTATATAGAAAAGAACGTCTTTCTAAGTTAAATAATGACGATTTTATGGAAATTTTCTTTCATAAATCAGATGAATGGGATTACGAAAAAGAGGTAAGGTTATTATTACCTTTTGAAAAATCTGATGAAACCTTAGTGTTTAAAAATGGATTAGATACTGTCCAACATATTGCGGAAGATTACAACGAATCTCTATGTAAGATGATGGTAAAAGCAAGCTCTCTATCAGATTATTTTGACGAACCTAACTTTATGTTTATGTTTAAAGTTCCAAAAGATGCAATTAAATCAGTCACTTTTGGCCTACACGTTGAAGATTCATTCAAAGATACAATTAGACAGAAAATTGCTAATGATAACGACTTAAACGTTAAGCTATACCAAGCAAGTGCAGATTTTTATGACTACCGATTAAAATTTAATGCTATTAACTGACCCAGTCGGTGTTTTATAAGCCGCAAACTTTGCGGCTTTTTCTGATTATTTATTTGATATTAGCAATCGCCCTAGCAAGCCTAAGAAGATGCGTTGACGTCTTAATTTCCAATTCTGATTGAATCCCCAATAATGCTATCCCTGCCATGATTTGTTGTGGCCTCACTGCTTGGCCTGTTGGAAGTTCCATTCTGTCGTATAACATTTTGAACTGTTCCCAATCCTCACTAACGCTGAGTTCCCGACCTTTTGCCATTCTCATAAGCCTTTTGCACTCTGGCGGGATTGGATTTCCCTCGTCCCAACCTGTGACAGTTCTCACAGATTT
This sequence comes from Vibrio sp. 10N.222.49.A3, assembly GCF_041475145.1. Taxonomy (NCBI): domain Bacteria; kingdom Pseudomonadati; phylum Pseudomonadota; class Gammaproteobacteria; order Vibrionales; family Vibrionaceae; genus Vibrio; species Vibrio sp. 10N.222.49.A3. Next base: position 16,145 of record NZ_JBFRVM010000111.1, on the reverse strand, counting down.
AAAACACAGTTCGGCGACCTCTTTCTTGGTCATTTGGCACTCTAACTCTCGAAAAATGTAATTCTTACTCATTTCGCGATACTTCAATGATAAAACCCCTAAATACAAGAGGTTGCAGTGATTTAAGGGGATGTGCACTATTGAACATAAGCAGACATAATAAACACCGAATATTTAGGTTGTTTTAAAATGGGATGAACAGAAAATGTTATGTACTAATGATATTATTTTTATATTTATTTCGAGCGTTGAATCATGAGATGTACTATATGCGGAAAGGATTTCAAAGAAGGCACGAGTTATTGTGGATACTGCTTTCCTGAAGGAGAGGAGGATGCCGATTTTGTTGACTTAGACACAAAAAAATCAGGCAGTAACTTCCTGTGGATTTTAATAATTACGGCTGTATTGATTTTTTTCTGGCTTTCTTCAGGAGAACAGTTAGAAAAAAACACCTTTGATATAACGAAGGGTAAACCAGCGTATGGAGATTGGTATCGAGATTCGCTAGTTTATCGAACTGATATGCAAAATTTAACAGTAGCTCTAAGCAACAAGTTTAATGGGAAAGCAGAGTTATCATTTTTTGTCCCATCGTCACAGTGTACAGGACATGATTCTGAAAGACGGGAGCATGTTATTAGCGTAAATCGTATTCCTGTAAAGTATTTTAGAAGCTGTAACTCAAGAGGAGTTGAACAATATACCCCAGCTAGTTTTCAGGAGAATGAAGTTGTTATTAATCAATTCATTAAGTCTGATCATGTACTTGTTGAGAATTTTTGGTTTGCACCTGATGCATTGTTTAGCGCAAGCGGTTTTACTAAGGCATTTACTTTTATGTCTGGTGAAATTGAATAATATTAGTAAACATGCGTTATGAATAAATTGCATTCCTTACACCTCTGATTGAACATAACGTCCGTAGTATGCACCCTGCCAATACTCTTTCTGGTGCGATGTTACTCATCGCACTAGCTCTTCAAAAGTAAACTTACCATACCTGTAGTTATTGATGGCTTACTAATTTAGCAAAGTCGTTGACAAGCTTTTGTCCAAATATCATTCAACCTCGGTCTTACTCCGTAGGTCTTAAACCCTAAATCATTGTTGCAATGATTTAGTTGGTTTGCTTTATGACCGTCCATTAAGGTGTACTTTTTGTCGATTCGGTATGAACTTTGGTTGAATCAAAAAGATGTTAATTCTTGCTGTAAATCGCTCTGAAAGCGTCACAAACTTACAATGCCTTCTGGGTGCGCATTGCCTTGGTTAAGTGTCGTAAATCTTCGCTAAGAGCGTTTGAGGCGCTATGAGGTCTGTTTCTGGTGGCTAACTCGCGGGTTTTACATAATAGGAATAATGAACACCTGTTTTGTTTTTGAGAGGTATTTTGAGGTGTTCATTTTAAGTGAGCTAGTTAATTTATTTGTTGTTAACAGTTGTTTATTTAGCTTAGTTGAAGTTAGGGATGGCTTTCTTTGACGCTTGCCCTCTCCCATTTTTGTTGTACTTTGGCTTATCAACTCATTTATTAAATTAAGGAATAGGTATGAGTGAATCATTACTTCAAAAATTGTTTCAAAAAGAACCCTTCATTCCAGCAAATCACGGGCCATCTAACGCTGATAAATTCCCCCCATTTCCTGACGGGACGATATTTATTAATATCAAAAAGGAAAAAAGCCTGTGGTTAATTGTAGATAATGGGAAGTTACGATCTTTCGATGGAGATTTGTCGAGCGATAAATTGGGTGCCACTAAGAAATTGAATAAGTTAAGTTCTACAGGTGAAGGAGAGAGGTGGATGAAATGTAAAGATATTGAAGTTATCTTCCCTAGTGTGGAGAAAGTTAGGATTACGGAGGTCTGATTTTGTTTCGAACTATCTTTTTTATTACCGTTGTTGTTAGCTTATCAGGCTGTGCTCTTACTCCAAAATCTGCTGAAAATATGACTACAGCAAAGTTATGTTCAGAAGCTGCTTATGACGCGAATAGAGATGTTGCCTTTTCAGAACTGGAACGTCGAGGGGTGAATTTTAGTAATAATGAACAATGCAAAATTATTTACATTACTAAAATGCAATCATTTTCGGGACAACAGCAAGCAGGTGCAATGCTGTTGCTTGGCGCGCAATTATGATGATTCCTGCTTAATTTAACGTAACGACACTCAACACGCACACTCGATAACCTTGGTCACTTAAGGCAAGACCGAACAAGGCGTTGCTCGTCGAAAAACATAACCCGTTTGAATGCCGCTAACGGCTAGAATATCGAAACAAAATCCAGACACACTAATGACCTTCTCTTATGAGTGTCTGATGACGTACACAATAAGCAGACTTCAGTCGTCATACAGACAAGAGAGTAAAGCCTTTGCCGATGCACGATGCTCGGAGGTTGTTTCTATCGTCCTTTCCGTTTTCTTCGCGTAAGCGTAGTCTTCTCGCATCTGCTTAATGGTGGTAGTGTTATCACACACACTGATACTCCCCCCCCTTCCCTCGGTTGCCTTGCTCTAGTATTAAAGAGTCGGTATACCCAAACTCACTCACCAAAATCTCATGAACCTTGACGGCCTTTACGGTGGAGTAAAAGTCGGTTGAATTCACCCAAATCACGTGCATGGATATGTCAGCGGATACCGTAGAACGAACTGTCATGTGACCCCCTAAGCGCCAAAACGCACATCGAAACAAAATCCTGAGCACTTAAACGTTCCTTCCCCCGTTGTCACAAAGCGCAACGCTGGAAACACAGACCCGTAAGTGGTGTACAGAATGATGTGATCCGCTCGCTCGTGAAGAAACCATTCCCCAAAGCCAGCGCCATTTAATTCGATGAAAAAGTCACGGATTTCATGGAAAGCAAAACGACGCGATCCCAATAGCGGAAACTGCTGCTTGATAGCGTCAACGAACCCTTGCTCTTTTAACGCTGCAATATCAGCCTGTTGCTCTGTCGACTGACGACGACTGAACATTTTCAAACGCTGAATTCTGGAAACAAAATCAGACTTTCTTTTCGTCTCATCACGACACTTTTTGACTTGATAGCGTAACTTCAAGACCGCCAAGGGACTAGAGGCATCATTTTTTGGTGAGCTTTCGTGCCCCAGCGGCGAAACGCTGGTCGATGAATTTGAACTAGAGAGAGTTGGGGTTGAGTTTTGTTGCGCCATGAGAGTTTCCTTTCTGTTTGAGTATCACTTTTCGGAGCCGCTTGGCGGTCCGCTCTCTCAACATCGTTCTGCTTTGCAAGGGCGCGCAGCGGCGAAGCCTCCCTTGAAAAACAGGTTGTGGGGAGAGACGGTTAACAGCCTGCGAGCCCGAAAATGAGGCGAGTGAAAGAAATCGGCGCATAAGAAAACAAGCCCTTATTCGAACTTATTCAAAGACAGAGAGATCAACGAGGAGGGAACGACAAGGCGCTAAGACTCTTAGGACAAGCAGGCCTAGCCCACAGAGTGACGCCTAAGGCAACGATAAGAATCGTGATAAGACACATTTAAAGTGTTTGTCTTTACAAGGAAATGAGGCTCAGAACAGGTTACAAGATTCTTCAAGTTTCATGTTCATCAGTGTTTGAAGTTCAGTCCGAGGTAGGCCCTATGACATCGCTTAAAGTATATAACGAGCCTTTATATAAGATATGTAGTACATAGGTAATACATGTTTAATTCATTTTGTTGATCAACTCAATGAGATCTTCATCATCGATCTTATCTCGATATAAAGCCAAGGCTCGGTACAGTTTCGCTGCAGACACATTTCTCTCTGTCTGCTCTTGCAGATTTGCTACCCAATCAGATATCCGTTCTTTATCCGTCAATGACATTCTAAGAGTCAGAGGAGGCACCTTATAAGATGTCGTCACTTTCTTTTTGACAGTCGTAATTCCAGTCGACTTGCTTGAGCCTTCGTTCTTGTGAGTGGAGATAGTTGTTATAGCTCCTCGTTTCTTTAACTTACTCATATGTATTACCTATGTATTACATTAAATTTAGAAGAAATGCAGCGAGTTTACGGTAATCATTATTAACAAGAGAGCCCGATTTATAAAAGCGCACAGGAGAGGAAACGGCATTAGCTTGTCCGACATGCTCAGAACGACGGACAGATACTGGTAGCAATTTATCTTGTACTACCTCCAATTCCTCATCAATGAACTCATTAATAAGAGTGTTTCTTGAGTCGACCTCGTTCCTCAGGATCAGATAATTGCATTCGTCCTCCTTAATTTCAGAGACAGCTTCGAGTAAAGGGCTAATGCCGTCTAATGAAAATGCACCTGAATCAACAGGGATCAAAATAAGGTCTGAGGCCTGGATTGCGTTAAGAGTCGTTAGGGATAAGTTTGGTGGCGTATCAAGAAGAATGAAATCATAGGTATCACCTAACTTCGCTAATTGCTTTTCTAAAATTCGTTCACGATTAATCTTTGTCAGTGATGTTTCGATGACACGTGACAACTGAACATCAGCGGGAACGACATAGAGGTTTTCAATAGAGTTCCCATTAATCTGTGCAGGTTGAATTAAATCGACAATGGACACAACTTTAGGCTTATCAAACAAAGCAGCCACCGTCTCTTCAAACTTAAAATCACGTTGTCCGGTTAACGTTTTAGAGCAGTTCCCTTGAGGATCGAGGTCAATCACTAACACTTTTCGTTTTCGTGCAAGCTCAGCCCCTAAATTGACAAGAGTCGTGGTTTTTCCAACGCCACCTTTTTGGTTCGCAGCGCTGATGATTTTAGTCTTCATAACAAACACCTCATGTATTACATGTGTAGTACACAATAAAAAACAAAAGGCGCCCTGTCAATGTATTACATATGTAATACACTTCTTCTATCAACGCCTAAAGTTATCCCTCCGTTACCAATCGATGATATCGAGACAGTAAAAATCCTAAAGAAAGTGACACCAGCAGCGAAAGCACTATCCGCGGAATTCAAATTATTAGGCTCCTCAGCAACCAAAACTTCTTGGTTAAGTTAATCCCAATACTAGAATCAAAGTCGAGTTCTGAAATTGAAAATATTGTGACTACGATGGGTACACGGTTTAAGCATAACAACGAACAACTAGCAAGTTACGTCATTTTGCTTTCAGCCTTAGAGCCTTGCTATTTTCATGATAAGATACCCTCATCAATAAATAATCCATGTGAACAATGTCAGAACCTTCATACCACCAACTTCTTAAGTCGACCTTCGAAAACACTCTTCTTCACCTTTACTTCAAAGTAAACATTGCCAGTCACTTTGTTAAAGAAGAGCAACGAAACAAGATCATCATTGACTTCTTGAAGCCAAAAATCAAACAAGCTCGATATAGCCTTATCAAGAAAAAGCTTAAAACGGTTTGTTTGATGAAGAATAAGTTTGGCTCAATCGAAAAACACTTAGAAAGCGTTCTATCTCAATATTCAGCGATAGAAAGTCAAAACGACGTTGATAAACTTTATGCCTTGTTAGAACGCTTTGAGAAGAGCGGATTAGAAACAAAACTTATTGAAGAGACCCCTAAACAGGAAATGGACGTTGTTTATATCGACAGAGCACATATTGATAACTGCTTCGATAATGAAAACCGTCAGATTGCACCTATTTCGCTGTTTATACATACGAATGAATTAGACAGGTTCACTGAATGCTTAACAACCCAACCTTATTTCACATTTGAGTTGTGCCAAGCAAGTGAAGAATTAAATAACTATCACTATCAACTTCACCCAATTAGCGAACCAGACTGCTTATCACACGCTGTTTAGCAGTAACTGGCCAATACTCTTGTCAGTACTTACCTGTACTTTTCCATCATTTGTCTATCCTGTTACCTTAGCCATTGTCCCACTGCTATATGAAGCACCAACTAACACAACCAAATCTAAAACGTTGGGCACTTCCAGCCCAAATCAAGATGTGTTGTACGTGATTTACCAAGCGGTACTACCATCCTTTTTTCATCACAATCAAGGACAATCTTTTGATCTTCGAGCAGCAAGCTGAATGATCTTGGCCATTCGGCTTCACCGCTACGGCTTCAACAATGAATTCAATTCCAGTTGACAGTATCTCGGTATCTTTAAAAGACACACCCACTTAATTTGCTGTGTAAACATACCGTAAATAAAGGTATGTGAATCCATATTTACACGAATTGAGACATCAATTACATTGAATTTACCAAGGGTTCACATTTTGCCGCGATAGTTACTCATTAATATTCAACTCAAGGAAAAGCTGACTCAAGCACCGCCTTCTTTTTCCCTACTTCATACTCCGCCCAGTATAACGTTATAGGGGCAGATATCTGATGAACAGCATAATTACCACGATACTCTGGCTCATTTCGCCTACTTTCGGATAAAGCAGACTTGATCCATTCAAACAGATAGACGTAACGACTGACGGTCTGGCGACACAGGTTCGCATTACGCGCCACCAAACCAATCGTGAGCTCCTGATTTTTGCGTAACAGAAACTGACATGCGCGGATAATTCGACGAGTGGTCTTCGTCCGACGAAGGTTATGGGTTCTTCTGGCCGCTCTACGCTGCCTTTCCTGTAAACTTAATCCACTATCCAACCCCATCACACCTCGCTGGCAGTCTGAGCGAGCACAATATTTATCCCAGGTCCAACGAGAAACACTTTTCACCACCGCCAACACCTCACTGCACTTCAGAGGCGGCTTATCCGCGGTGTCGGTATTTTTGTAATGAGCGAAACTCTCCACACGGCGTTTAAAGTTCGGATAACTGCCCTTTTCTCTTTCTTCGTCGACGATGTCATATGCGTATCGACGAGTGTGTTCGAATAAAGTACAGTTTCGAGAATAAGAGACATCAATATCTTGACGAAGCCATGGCCGCGTTGTCTCCAGCTCAAGAGAATCCGCTAACTCATTGAGTTCATAGACACTCCGGTGAAGTTCGGTCGTCTGCCACCACGGGTGAAAAGGCGTTTTGGCAACAGGCCCCGAATAGCTCAAGTCCGCCTCAAGTCTCAATGCTAAGGCGTGATAAATGGCTTTAAGGTACTGAATGGGTTTAGAGCGAGCCTGATCGCTGGTGCAAACCGGCACAATAGCGTAAAAAAGGTGGGCTTTATTACTGGTGCGGTTTCGAACGATTAGATTAGGGGGTGGCAAGCCTTCATCTTGCCAAATATAGGGGTTGGGGACAGAGCGCTGGTCATGATCGATGTCAAACACCATCCACGCCTGCATCTCTTTACGATTAACCTGCATATACGGCCATCTGACCGCATAGTTTCGAGGTCTGATGAGCATCGCGGTTTTATTGTCACTGCACCTCGACAAATAAGGCGCTTCCTCAAGTAGCCGACTCAAACACGACATGGATGAAGACGCAGCGTATTCAGAATGAGCCGTCATCGCATCACCCTTGGTGCACCTTGCCCATACTCACCTACAGAAAAAACAAGGCAAAAGAGATTGTCTTGAGCGTTGAGCGCCGTTACTGAATCAGTCCTCTTGACTCTCTCTGATAAGATTCGAGAGCCGGTCAAAGCCATTCCTTTTGAGCTTTCGTAGCCGCCACGGGTGTCAATTTTTATCGAACACCTTTTCGAATGACAACTGACTGCATCACGCCACTCTTCTTTACCTTTTAAGACTAAATTGGAGACGGTTTCAATACTGGTTTGAATGACCGCAAAAACATGATGATTCATAAAGTTGACCTCGGCTAAAAACGCTCCCCTTCGGAGAAACCAATAACGCGCCTCTGGAAGAGGAAACGCGTTAAAGCCAACGTTGTCTGATTCTTTGTATTCGCTTTTTAAGGCTGAATAAACGAATTCGCAGTCGTATTTGTTCAAACACATGATTCGAACGCCTTAATTGGTTCATTAACCTCGCCTGCTCAATCCATAAGGAAGAAAGTTGACGAGCGCATAACTCGCGTCGAATGTGCCGGATATACCTAAGGCCTCTACGCTTATCTTCCTCAGTCAATTCATGATCAGACCTTTCAGGGCATGACTGATGACCCGGAGTAACGGACATCATTGCTCCGAATTGAGCTGTGAAGCAGATAAACCATTCGCGGCCGCCACATCCTCTATGGCTTCATGCAGACAACCACCTTGATTCAGTTTTTCTAGGCTCCTGATGAGTTTTACCTGAACGCTGATACTGGCGTGTGCGGTATGAATAATCTTATGTTTCTGGGCGCGAGTAAGGCGAGAATTTCCTGCATACTCCAACGCCATTCGAGACAATTCACCCGAATAAATCGAGTTCTCTAATACGCTTTGGGCAAAGGTGTCATCCGTGCTCTCCGATGTTATATGAGCGGTGACCACGCCCAATCCAAGAAGCAAGCTGTTTACGATGGTGTGATTACCGCTCACTTTCGCGAGAGTAATCGCGTCTACACAAGTTAGAACATGAGGCTGAGCAGGATTGAGTTTATTGCGTAGAATAGTCGAGTTCATCCCTATTCCCGCTGCCAAGTTACTCATATTCTCTGCGGATCTAAAGACACAGCACGCTTCATCAAAAGCAAACTGCTTTGTGCGATAAAATTCGTTTATCGAGTCAATGTCATTCATAACGAATACTCAATTGAAGAAAAGCAGGACAAAAACGAAGCGCCAACCAAGCACATTGAGCCCAAGGTAGGGCGCACCCAAAAGCAAGACGCTTCGCGTCTTTCTTCTTAACCAAACTGAAATCTTCGCTGGAGGGTTTGATGATTATCCCTAACCAGTTAATTCCGATAACACGTTTGACTTTGAAAGCTAATTCACAAAAATCTTTCCAACAGGAGTGATCGGCATGCTTTCGAAGCTGCTCTAACTCTTCATTAAAAGCCGTTTCCAAGAAGTGGTCTGTGTTTAACTGATTTCTCAATATGGTGGGTGACACGCCAATGTTATTGGCAATTTCCGTCATTTTTTCGGTCAGCCAAAACGCATTGCAAGCGTCTTCAAGCGCTTTTTGTTTAGACTCCCGAAAAATGTACATTGATGCGTTAACGTCCATATCAGATACTCATGGTTCGCGAATAGAACGTAACTAAAACTTAGCTTCTAGAGCTTGTTTAGTTAACAGTGCCAGATTGACTAGGTTAAGCTCACCCGCCCCGTCTTTAGCCATTCGAGGGATCTTTCCTTCTTTTAGCTTCTTCTCGATGGTTCCGACTTTCATACCTGACAGTTCTGCGTACTTTTCTGTCGTTACATATGGCGCTTCAATAGCGATAACAAGTGGTTGACTCATGTTGACTTCCTCAATAGTTGTCGTTGCTTGAGTGGGTGCTCAGACTTGACTAGAACCTTTTTTCTGCTCGCCCACCCCTCCTCATGCACCTGCTCACAAATGCACTCAAAAGTTATCATTGAGTTTGTTTTGAAGTTAAACATGTGCAATTCTTACTTTAAAAAATGAAATAAGCACATATGACACCAAATACCACCATTTAAGCACTCAATGAATACCAAATAACCGTTTAGGTTCATTTTTGATCGCTTTTTGGTTTAAGTAAAGCGTTATTTGTCTTTATTTATGATGTTCATCAAGGTGAGTAATGACTACTGACATAGAAAAACAGATAGATGAATTAAAGATGCTTACGGGCACTTCTAAGATGATTGAGCTTGCGAACGCTCTCGGAGTCGCTCGAAACACCATTCAAAATTGGCGAGCGAGAGGAAAGATCCCAGAACGAATTTTTTTAAAAGCCCAACAAATTGCTGATGGCTCAGTCAACCCCGCGCTCATAAGCAACGTTTCCAAAATAACGCCGATGTCAGAATTCAAAGCTTGGAGTGAGTTGCCTGTCTATGATGTGCATGCAGCAGCTGGAGCGGGTACACTGGTTCAGGGGGAGTTCCAACTGGACACTCTGATGGTTCCAACTAGCTTATTGAGCGAATTTGATTTATGTGAAAAATCCGCCTCTATTATTTATGTGGATGGTGACTCAATGGAACCCACCTTGAGCGACAAAGATCGCTTATTAGTTGATACACGTGAGCTACAACACCCTGTTTCAAACGGTGTGTACGTCCTTCGAATCGATGATGCCGTCTATGTGAAGCGTTTAAAATGGAATATAGCGAAGGGAATTTACTTAGTCGTTTCCGACAACAAAGAGTATGAAGCTTTTGAAATCGACCACAAGAGCGGTCGGAACTTCATGATAATTGGTAAGGCAATAGCGCCGGTGTTCAAAAAGATTTTCTAAACAAAGAAACCACGAGCTTAACTCGTGGTTTTTAGATAAAACTAGACGGACACTAAACCCCAACGGATGCAGAGTAGCACTAAAGCTAAGCTAAGCAAATAAGCACTACCGACTAGAATATTATTAGCTTTTGTAGCAATAACTAAATTTGTAAAAAAACCAAGCGTATAAGCAATAAATGCGATTACCAAAGTAAATACAAAATCTACAGGCTCTGCACTACCAACACCAAATATCAAAGAAGCTACTGCTGCTATAAACATCCCAACTAATATACACTGGAAAGTGAATCGAAAATTTTCGATATGCTTGCAATTTGGGAAGAAAAGATTAAATGCTGACACAATAATTAAAGTAAACGTTGTGAATATAACAGTGTGTTTTCCAAATGCCTCTTGAGCCAGAGCTTCTTGATACTCCACAACTTTTATCATTGGTAACCCCATGAAAAGAGCAGTTCCATGCATGACTAAAAAAAGGAAAAATAACACACATGAAGCTTCTAGAAAGCTGAGACCAAAGCTTTTAAGGTTTCCTGCTCTCTCAGTTCCATTGTCACTTCGCTTACATGAGCATTGCTCATCACTATTCGTAGTTTCTTGATTACCTAACGTCATTTAATCCTCATTATTTCCCATTAAGTTCTTCATCTATTTGGACTCTCAATTGCACACTGTTTTTACGTAGAATCAGTCTCGTTCAAGCTTTTTACCAATATCCATCGCCAAACAGAACATGCTTAAGCTTTCCTCATACCCCTCAAGCGACGGATCAACAGTAAACATCCCTCCAACTTTAACGTCTTGGACGACTGCATCGATTAACTGATAAAAGTGAATGATCTCCCTTGCAATTTCAGGCTCTAACACACCTAAATTTTTGCAATGTTCTTGATATACTTGAGAGTAATGGGGAGGTATGTCAGCATAAAAAGTATAACTGTGGTCTGGATTCGCTTTAAGGAAAGTAATTGCTTCATTCACGGTTTCAACATACTTTCTACTTTCAATAACCCTCACGAGGGCTGATATTTCAGCAACAAGACATTGTTTAACCTGGATTGCAAATTGACGTTCTCGTCGCACCTCTAGATATCTAGCAGGAATTAACGATGCAATAGCCCCAATAATAGCACCTAATAAAGCTGCTATTACTGGTATCCATTCATTGCTTTTTGGTGCTTGTAATTTAGCAACAATCTCATTTATCAGATTTAACTCTTCTTGGCTCATGCTCGTACCGGATTAACGTTATTTAAGCTAGAACACTACCATTTGCAACTTAGTTAACGACTAAATAGGCGCAATATAGCTCTAAGCGATTTAATTTGATTCTACCCACCCTACCAAACAAATCATATAACCATTCATATACATGTGAGCAAAATCATGAATTTATGTGATATTTACTATTCAGTATTAAAGAAAAAAACTAGAGAGAAGCTAGGTAGTTTAGCGTTTGAGCCGCAATCATAGCTAAAAGAGACTGGCTTGTTCGATGTTTATTTCAAAGTCAATCGATGGCAGGTTCACCAAATGCTTACTCTCACTCCTCACTAGCTTTACCTTTGCAGGCTTCCCTACTCCATCGGAGTAAATAGAAGCAATATAAAGCTCTTCTGAATAATGAAATGCAGCATGAAAGCTGACTTCATTATTAAGCAAACTAGCTAATAAAGGTTTAGTCACTGGAATATAAGCCCACTTAATGCACTGACCTTCATCATAGGCCCCCATTCCAATAAACCATATATCGTTGCGTATTTTCATTCTAAACCGAGAAGCATTTTAGCCCTAGGAAGTCCTCATACACTTCCAGTAATTCTAGTTGACCTAGCTGCGTACCAGTAAGGAGTAAGTTCATCGCTCGTCCTCATGTTTCCAATTTTACCAATCAAACATTGATATGAACCTTACTATGAAATACTGTTTTTATACACAGTCAAATAGCGGTATTTACGTGATGACAGTTAGGAACCTAAAAGACGGGAACAAAAAGCCATGGATTATGGAAGCTTACCCTAATGGCCGTACAGGTAAACGGATTCGTAAACGCTTCGCTACGAAAGGTGAAGCGATGGCGTATGAGCGCTTCCTCCTCAATGAAATCGTCGATAAGCCATGGTTAGGAGGAAAAACAGATAAGCGTACTTTAAGTGAGCTCATTGAACTGTGGTATACGTTGCATGGCAAGTACCTTAAATCCGGCGAGCATACTCGAAAGCGACTCCATACTATTTGTAAGGCGCTGCTCGATCCTGTCGCTGCTCACTTTAGCCAAACCGATTTCTTCCATTATCGAGCCACTCGAATCAACATCTCCTATAAGAGTGCTAATCATGGGAAAGAGCTCAAAGCCTCATCACATAACTACGACCAACAATGCTTACAAAGCATGTTTTCACATCTCATCGAAATTGGTGAATTGAAATACCCTAATCCAATGAAAGGCCTAAAAAAACTCAGGAAAGAAGAAAGTGAATTGGTTTACTTAACCCAAAAGGAGATTGAACACCTATTTCAGTTTGTCAAAGACGCAAAAGATGCTGAACAGCTAATACAGATTTTTAAGATATGTTTATCTACTGGAGCACGAATTATGGAAGCTGCGGAGCTAAAAAGCTCTCAAATCAGCCCAGGCATGATCACGTTCATCAATACCAAAGGTAAGCGGAACAGAACCGTCCCCATTTCAAAAGAACTCTATGAAGAGATCTACAAACCAACCAGTGGGCGCTTGTTCCACTATAGCTATCCTTCGATCTATAATTGGTTAACAAAAGCTCTCCCTAACCTACCGGACGGTCAAGCAACCCATGTCCTGCGTCATACTTTCGCTTCCCATTTCATGATGAATGGCGGCAATATTTTAATCCTGCAACGTATTCTTGGGCACCAGAAAATTGAGCACACGATGAACTATGCGCATTTCTCACCAGACCACTTAAGTGAAGCCGTACTCTTAAACCCACTCGTCTTTTCACGAGTAGAAAATTAAAGCTTTGTTTCCTAAAAGCACACTACTAAGTTTCGGCAATCTGATTCTGACCACTGTCTCACCTCATTATTATTTACCGATAAATTACTAAGTTTCTCAGGACATTTATCAAAAAATAGTACTTAGTGGGAAAAGGGAAATATTCGACACTTCTGAGTTACGAAATGCCAACTATGAAGGTTCTGGACAAAAGTTGTCATATACGGACGACATTGTAAGTCTTACGTTATAACTTTCCCCGCCATACGTGCAGTTTCTTACCCCTAAACGTCTTGTTCCTTGAGTGTAAGAATTGTGCTAGTAGAGTATGCCAGCTAGGCTACCGGAGTTATTCTTATATTAAGATAAATTCGGCATCTCATTGTATTACAAAGAATCATTGACCAAAAAACATGACTCAATTCTATTTTTAACTCGCTATTAATTGAACACTAAGAGTCGCTTGTTGCACAATTGGTAATGTACTAATTTTATTACAATTAATTGAGGTCACGGATGAAATTCAAATGTCAGTGGTTAGTTAGTACCTTGATAACTTATATGTTGTTAGGGTGTACAGCAACCTACGAATCGGCACAAGAAAAGTATATGCAAGGCGATATCGGTGAAGCTCGTGAAGAGTGGAGAGAACTCGCTGAGCAAGGCGACAAACGTGCTATGTACCGCTTATATGATACCGCCAGAAATAAGAGTTCGGTTGACTTTCAATGGCTAAAGAAAGCGGCTCAACTAGAGCATCCGCAGGCAAAATACGAACTGGGGATTAACCAGATTAAGGATGAAGATTACACTGTCGGTATCCAAAACCTGAAAGAAGCGGCAGAACTTGGAGAAGAAAATGCATCAGATTGGCTCTCTAAGCACACCACAGAGGTAAAATGGTGGCCCAAAGCGGAACAAGGCAATACCTATGCTATGGTCAAACTGGGCGAGCACTATAAGAATAAGGAACGGCCCGCTTACCCTCAAAGCCTTAAATGGTTTAAGCGTGCCGCAGATAAAGAGGATTCCGTCGCCTACTTTTACTTGGGTGTAATGCATAACTTTGGCTACGGCGTACCTGTGGACGATGTAAAAGCCGTAAAATGGTATAAGTTATCTGCTGATCAAGGGAACAGAACTGCAATGTTTAACCTTTGCCTTAAGCAAAGAGACGGGGAAGGTATCGTAAAAGACGCGAGCAAAGCTCGCCAGTGGTGTAAACAAGCCCATCAAAAAGGCAATACAGACGCAACCACAGAATATGCTCGTATGCTACTCTGGGGCATAGGCGGCACTGCAGCCCCTAAGCAGGGCATGAAGTTGCTAGAGCCGCTCGTGGATATTAACCCTTACGCCGCCCTTAATCTTGGTGAGATCTACTTCAATGGCATGGAGGTTGAGTTAGACTACAATCGAGCCTTTGACCTCTACACCAAAGCACACAATGGCAACGACAAAATCACAACTGCGGCATACCGCCTAGCTACCATCTATGACAAGGGCTTAGGCCGTACAGCCAACCAGACAAGAGCTTTTTATTGGTTTGAAGTTGCCGCCCAAAGAGGCGAAGCCTACTCACAGAGACGCACTGCACTCTATTACTATAAAGGCAACGTAGTCGGTGAGGACAAGGTTACTGCGTCTGAATGGTTTGAAAAGTCTGCAAAAGGTGGCGACACTATTGCCGCCTATTATATCGGTAAGGCTTATCTAAATGGGGTTGGCGTCAGGACCGACTACAGAAAAGCCGAGCAGTATCTGCTTCAGTCAGCCAAATCAGGTGACAAAGATGCACAGTTCCAGTTGGGTTACGAGTACCACAAAGGTGACAAATTTAACAAAGATGAGGATAAATTTTTCCACTGGACACAGCAATCTGCAAACCAGGATCACAGTGTAGCGCAGTACAATCTCTCTATCGCTTATGCAAATGGGTTTGGAGTTAAACAAAACTATGCATGGGCGGCATACTGGCGTGCTAAATCAGCAGATCAGAACTACAGCAGCGCCATAGAAAGCATGGATGAAATTCTCATCAAACTAAACAAATACACGGTAAGCTCAAACACTAACATCTACTCAAAAAGAGATACTGCAAGTAATGTAGTGGCTAAGATCAATAAAGGCGATATAGTTTACCGGACAGACAATCTGAACAACTGGTACGAAGTAGTCAGTGCGAGCGGTTATCACCTAGGTTTTGTAGAGACAAACAAGCTGAGTAACTGGAAGAAAAAACCTAAGCTGAAGACAACAATGACAGCTAGTTCACCCTTCCCAGCTAGGCCGGAAAAGGTATCAGGCAGAGTTTCTTGTAATACGCGCTGCGTAAACAGCACATGCTGGCGCACCTATGATGACGGAAAGCAGGTTAAATTTCAGGCACAACAAAAGTTCAACGCTTTGACTGGTCAGTTTGAGTGGGATTCAGGAAGTTGCGTAAACTAACCTACACGATATAACGGAGTAACAGGCTGTATTCTACAAAAGCCTGTTACCTCTGTTTACCCTTGAGGCTCAGAAAGTACTAGCACACTACACGATAATATACACATAGAATCTAGTTGAACCCAATCAAGGCCTGTTAACGAAGTTTCTTCATATAATTCTCTTTTTGCAGCTTCAAGCAAAGACTCATGGTCTTCACCACCTCCAAAAATTGCTTGCCATTCACCGTTGTCTATTCGGCAAGCAATCAGGAATATAGAGTCTGCCATTTCAAGTTTGTAATGGAATATAAGTCCCTGAAATGGTGCTCTCATTGAATTAGTTCCACTATTGTTATGCGTCAATAGATACTGCGACCATTAGGAAAAGTTGGGTAATTTGCCGATTAATTTTTTCACGATTTTGTTGTACAAACTCGAGAAGGTCGGATAAGCGACACCTGTTACCAGGTGCCGCTCTCCTAAGAACCCAGCGTGCAACTTTCACTGCA